>JACIYF010000047.1 GCA_014360065.1 Clostridia bacterium
CTGGCGATGCCGAAAAGATGGCTCAAGCCTTACGGCGGCGCCAGCCGCCGGTGATTGGCCGCATTCAGGACCGGGCCCTGATTCTCGATGCCCGGACTCTGGCCGACCATGAGCTGCCGGAAGTAGCCCGGGCGGTGGCGGAAGCCTGGCGAACCATCCAGGCTTTATCGCCTCGAGTCGAATTTAAGCAAGGCCGAGAAGGCGGGTGCAAGCGGTGACCAGTAGCCAGGAACAATACATAATTGTCGGCACCGCTGGCCATGTGGATCATGGAAAAACGGTGCTGGTACGCGCTCTTACGGGAGTGGATACCGACCGGCTTAAGGAAGAGAAGGAGCGCGGCATCTCCATTGAGCTCGGCTTCGCCCCCTTGGTGCTTCCCAGTGGCCGGCGGGTCGGTTTGGTGGATGTGCCCGGCCACGAGCGCTTTATCCGGCATATGCTGGCCGGAGTGGCCGGCATCGATCTGGTGCTAATGGTGGTGGCTGCCGATGAAGGGGTGATGCCGCAAACCCGGGAACACCTGGACATCTTGAACCTGCTTCAGGTCAAACGGGGTCTCGTCGCCATCACCAAGATCGACCTGGTGGATGAGGAGTGGCTAGCCCTGGTCGAAGAGGATGTGCGCCAAGCGGTCAAGGGGTCGGTGTTGGAAGGAGCCCCCATGGTTCCGGTCTCCGCGGTTACCGGAGAGGGGCTGGAACGGCTTTTGGCTACCCTGGATACCCTGGTGGCCGATACTCCCGCTCGTGAGTCAGTTGGGCCGGCCCGGTTGCCCATCGACCGGGTATTCACCATTGCTGGGTTTGGGACGGTAGTCACCGGAACCTTATGGTCCGGTTCCCTGAAGGTGGGGGAAACCATATGCATTTATCCGGCGGGGAAGAGCGTTCGTATCCGCTCCCTGCAAGTACACGGGGAGCCGGTGGAGACCGCTTACGCTGGCCAGCGGGTGGCGGTAAACTTGGCGGGGGTTCAGGTGAACGAAGTAAAGCGCGGCCAAGTACTGGCTGAGCCGGAAAGCTTAAAGCCCAGCCTCAGGCTGGGGGCCGATCTCTACCTGCTGGCCTCCACCCACCGCCCTTTGGTCCACGGCGCTAGGGTGCGATTTCATTTGGGAACCAGCGAGATTCTGGCTCGCGTCCTGCTTTTAGACCGGGAGGAGCTGGTGCCAGGGGAGTCGGCTTTGGTGCAGGTGCATGCGGAGGAGCCGGTATGCGCCCGCCGCGGGGATCGCTTCGTGATCCGCTCCTACTCCCCCATTCATACCATTGGCGGCGGGACCGTATTGGATCCGTCCGCCCGCCGCTACCGGCGCCGAGAAGAGGTGGTCAAAGCTCTGGAAATCTTGCGAGCTGGCCGGCCTCAGGATCTAGTGCTCGAGACCTTAAAGACTTTGGAACCAGAAGCCCCAGACATCCACAGCATAGCCAAAAAGGCGGGGTTGGACCCGGGGATGGTAGCGCCTATCCTTGAAGAACTGGAAGAACAGGGCCAAGTGATATCGGGACGGCCTCAAGGCGCTGACGCTTGGTTTATGACTGCTTCTACCTACCAGCGCTTAGGCAAGGCGGCCGAAGAGGCGCTTTTGGCTTATCACCGGCAATGGCCACTCAGATCCGGCTTGCCCAAGGAGGAGTTGCGCTCACGCCTGGGGAAGATAGTAGCCAACCTCTCTGCCCGTACCTTCAACCTTTTGCTTGCTAATTGGGAAGCAGAAGGCAGGATTAAGGTTCTGGCCCAGGAAGTGCGCTCGGCTGATTTTAATCTGGAGCCGCCGGCTCGCTTCCAGCCCGCCTTGGCCGGGGCAAGGGAAGCCTATCGGCAGGGGGGCTTCACCCCGCCCGCCTGGGAAGAGGTGGCCCGTCAGCAAAGCCTGGAGCCGGAAGCGGCTTCCGAGGTATTGCATTACCTGCTGCGGCAGGGGGAGCTGGTGCGGGTGGGAGAGGATATCTACTTTAGCCGGCAAGCATTGGAGGCAGCCAAAGCCAGAATTGCTGCATTTCTCGAAGAGCATGGCCATATCACTTTGGCTGAAGCCCGCGACCTGCTGGGCAGTACCCGTAAGTACGTCCTTCCCCTCTTAGAGTACCTAGATCAAATCAAGTTTACCCGCCGGCAAGGCGACTTGCGGGTGAGGTATTAACCAAGCATTTCCTTGCACATCAGTGCTGACGCACCAAATATTTTATAAAGTTCTTTGAGTCCTTTTTCGACGCCCGGCAGCATCGTCCGCAGGCAAAGATATGTTTTTTACTGTAAATCTGGCAATGACCTGGATATTTATGGAATTACCTGGGCAGAATTGGTCCAAGCAGGATTAGGCGAGGTGCCCCTCGCCTGGAGTATTTTTTAGTTTGGCAGGCAATTCGCGTGACTAAATCACCAGGCGAAGCTGCGCCGGTTTATCGCGGAGCCTGCTTAACCTGGAAATGTCGAGCCAGTTGCCCGTGAATGTCTGCCATAAAAACCGCAGAGTGCCGCGCATGCCCAATGTCTGCACTGTTTCCCATAAGGCCACGGTATGCAAGGTAAGAATGTTGATCAGATGGGCCAGCCGCATCAGGGCATGCCACCCTTTTAAGGCGTTCCAGTCATATGAAAATGGATGTTCATAGTTGTATCCGTGACGTTTTTCAATCAGGAAATTCTCCTCAATGCCCCAGCGGTGACGGGCAGCCCGGTTGCAGCGGTTGATTACGTTTTTCCGGGTAACCGGGGTGCCCGACACCCACGCCCAGGTGGCCTGACAGGTTAATCCGTTTTCTTCCCAGGCCTCGTTACAAACCACCACGTGGAGCACCAGGCGGTGATGCTGGTTTTCGGCATCCCGCCAAACGTAAACAATGCCGTTAGCCCACCAGAAGTTCTGGGTCCGGTCGCCCCACTGATGAGTCCGGGTTTGCTCCGGTTCCAGTTTGTGGATTCCGAAAGCGTCCTCCCAGACCGATTTAAGGCAGTTTGAAGGCAGGACGATCATAAAGTCCCAGTTGTTCTGCCGGCAAATCTGCATCACCGGGCCGTTGGGGTAAAGACCGTCGGCCACGATCAGAAGCGGGAGTTTGCCCATCAGTTCCTTCAGGCGGGCGGCCAAACGACGAAAGGCTTTTAATTCGCAGTCTTGCTTATCCCGATCTTGGTCGTTTTCACAGAATTCAGCCAGCAGCGGAATGACGATTCCTTGCGGACCAACGAGAACGGCCTCCAGGAGGTAAACATAGTTTTCGCTCTTGCGGTGGAGTGCCTCCGGGGCGAAGGGAACGGTCCGGGTGAACTTTTGGGTGCCATCAATGGCGACCACATAACGTTTCTCGACCAAAAGCGCTTGTAATTTCTTATTGCGCAATAGTTTACGGACGGTAATCCTCAAAATATTTTCGATTTGCTCGGCCGGGATCTTCTCTAAGAGCCGGGCCAGGGTGTCCAGATGAGGAGTACTGTCCACTTCGGGAAAGACGGACCGCAGCGTTTCTAAAACACCTGGGTGGCTGAGTTCCCGGTTGGCTTCGCGCCGGGAACTATATTGAAAGACAAACAAAAGCAGACCAAAAACCATGAGCACGGTAAGTTTGTGCCTTATACTTCCGGGCCGGCGGGGGTCCTTTAAGCGGGCGAACTTTTCCAAAAGGCCAGGTAAGATCGCTCGCCAGGCATTCAGCTGGGCCTCGGCGGCTGATTGGCGGGCCGCTTGTTCTTCCTCTACCGTCTTCCAGGGGCTTTTGCGGTTGGGTAAGGTAGCCGGATTGATTGCCTCCGGATTACGCATAATCATCCCCCGCCACCGGCGTCGGGGCGCAAAGCTCCGCCCGCCATTCCCGGACCAAGAGGTAAACAAACATCATCCTGATCATCGGACGACTTTTTCGCTTCCGGGGCTCTCTGCCCAGGCCGGCTGTTTCGCCGATGTACTGCCAGTTGGCCGCCCGGTAGCAGGTCCCCCGGTGCGGCGGGGTGACAAAGGTCTCGAAAAGCACCGGGGCGTACCCGTACCGTTTTTGCCAGTCCGCCCGGATGCGCCGGGCGACCAGCGCCAGAGCGTGGCTGGCCAGGTGCGGGATTTGCACCCCCGGCAGAATGAGAAAACGGCTGTTGTTGACGATGCGGTAACGGAACCGGTTGCGTTCCAGCGCCGTCCACCCGATCCAGGCTTCTCTAACGGCCACCTTTCTGGCCGCCGCGGCGAATAACAGGGCGCCCAGGATCTGGACCTTTCCTTCGGCCCGGCTCTGAATCCAGTAGCGCTGATGGGCACCAAAGGGCTGGCGGTAACCGAGCGGATGGTAAGCCGCCATCGTTGCGTTCCAAAGGGGTTGTTCTTGAAGCGGGACCGGATCAACTGTCACCGGAAGATACTGTTTCAACGGACCTTCCCTGGGGATGCAGGGTAAAGGCGCCACCTCCTGAATACTTCTTTGGGGCGGTCTCCTTTTGGGGGGCAGCTCAATTAAACCTGAAGCCTCGAGCTGTTCCAAGAATAAACGGCAGGCCTCTATTTTCAGTTTGCCGTTCGGTGCTTTCCAGGGCAGGTTTTCGCAAATTGTGGCGAACAACTCCCGGCGACTTAAGCCGTTTTTGAACTGCCGGACAGTTTCTTCAATCAGCGCCAAATCCTCTCTTGTAAAAAGACGATCCCCAATCCAAAAGGGTGGGTTCCATGAATGCAAGGATATCGCCATCCTCTCTTCATTTTATCCCACCCTATTATTACATATCGCCCTGTGCACTGTCCACCCCCATTTGCAACGAAATTTTCTTCTTTATGCCCCCAATCGTTGGATTGATGTGGTATTTTTTATTCATGCTTCAGCACTGCTTGCACATAAGCCCACTTGTTTATTGATGTCAGATAGGATATGTTTTATATTTTTATTATTGACCTTTGTCTTTGACTTGTAGGCAATTCACGACTTACTAAACCCAAGGCTAGGAGGTGACGGTCCCAGGGGGGTTAGTGGTAGCTGAGGCTGAAGAGGCGGGTAAGAAGTACGGATCCATCGGCAAGCACGGGTGACTGCACGACATGCGAGGGCGACAGGCTTGACACAGGCTCAATGTCGTGGTTGGAGAGCAAAGGTTTAGGAGGAGGAGGTAGGTTTTGTGGGCAAAGGTCAGGGATATAGGGGTCTTAGGCTAGCCAGTCTGGCATTGGCGCTGGTGTTTTTGGTATCAGCAGTAGCTGGTTGCGGGCAAAAACAAGAGGGCGGTGGACAAGCCAGCAATACCATTAAAGTAGGGATCAATTTTGAGCTGACTGGTAACGCGGCTACATATGGTAGCCACTGTCGGGATGGAATTCTTCTGGCTATAGAGGAGATCAACAAGTCGGGTGGGGTTTTGAACAAGCAGCTTGAACCTAAGGTTTTAGATAATGCTTCCAAGCAGGATGAATCCACTAACGTGGCCACCAAGCTGGCTACCGAAGAGAAGGTAAAGGCCTTGTTGGGGCCGGCCACCACCGGCTGCACCCTGGGGGCGGCTCCGGTAGCCACCGAGAACAAAATCCCACTCATAACTACTGCTGCCACTGCGCCCAGCGTGACGGTAGATGACAACGGCAAGGTCCGCGATTTCGTTTTTCGGGTCTGCTTCATCGATCCCCCGCAGGCCATCATGGGAGCCCGGTTTGCCTACAATGATTTGAAGGTCAAGAAGGCGGCCATTTACTACGACACCGGTAACGATTATTCCAAAGGGCTGTACCAGAACTTTAAGGACGAATTCACGAAATTAGGCGGGCAAATCGTGGCTGAAGAGGGTTTCTCCAGCACCGATGAGGACTTCCGGCCCACCTTAACTAAATTTAAACAAAATGGAGCTGAGCTCATCTATATTCCCGCTTATTACAACCAAGTAGGCAAGATCGTCAGCCAGGCCCGGGAACTCAAGATCGATGTGCCCATGCTGGGAGCCGATGGCTGGGATTCGCCGGACCTAGTAAAGATTGCCGGGGCTCAAGCTCTAAACCACACCTACTTTACTAACCATTATTCCTCAGCAGACCCTAGCTCCAAGGTCCAAGAGTTCATCAAGGCCTACAAGGCTAAGTACGGCAGCGAGCCCGATGCCTTTGCGGCCTTAGGATACGATGCCGCGTACCTGCTCAAGGCAGCCATCGAAAAGGCCAATTCTGATGACCCGGTAGCCATTAAGGATGCCTTGGCTCAAATCAAGGATTTCGAAGGGGTCACCGGTAAGCTTACCTTTGATGATAAGCACAACCCGATGAAAGAAATCAGCATCATCGAGTTGAAGGACGGCAAGCAAAGCTTGGTCAAGAAAGTGATGTACACCGAGTAGCCTAGCCGCCTCAGTCGGGCGGCGGAAAAGCGGGGGCCAAGGAAATAGGCCCCCGCTTCCAGTACCGCCAAACCAGATGCGGAAGTGACGGCAGTGGACTTTCTACAACAATTAATCAACGGCCTATCCCTAGGCAGCATTTATGCGGTTATAGCTTTGGGCTATACCATGGTTTACGGCATCATTCAGCTTATCAACTTTGCTCACGGGGATATCATTATGGTGGGAGCCTACGTGGGCTTTTTTGCCGTAGCCGTGTTGGGTTGGAGCTTTATTCCGGCCTTGGTTTTAGCCATGGCGGCCTGCACGGTGCTGGGGGTGGTAATCGAGCGCATTGCTTATAAACCCCTTCGCAACTCCCCCCGATTGGCAGTGCTGATTACTGCCATCGGCGTCTCCTTATTCTTGGAGAATTTGGGCCTTCGAGTGCTGAAAACTGACTACCGGGCCTTCCCGCAGATCATCCCCCGGGACGCCATTAGCCTCTTTGGCGGCCTGACCGTGACCTATCAGCAGCTCTTGATCTTAATAACCACCATCCTGATGATGGTGCTTTTACAGTACGTGGTCCACTATACTCGCATTGGCAAGGCTATGCGGGCGGTCTCTTATGACCGGGAAGCGGCTATGCTGATGGGGATCAGCGTGGACAATACCATTTCTTTTACCTTCGCTTTGGGCTCGGCCCTAGCCGGGGTGGCAGGAGTGCTATTGGGTCTTTATTACCAAACCTGCCACCCGCTGATGGGGATCATGCCCGGCTTAAAAGCCTTTGTGGCTGCGGTAATAGGTGGCATCGGTGTCATCCCGGGAGCCATGGCCGGGGGCTTCCTTTTGGGAATCGTGGAAGCGCTGGTGGCGGCTTACGGCAGCAGCCAATGGCGGGACCCGGTGGTGTTTTTGCTGTTAATCCTGGTTCTTTTGGTTCGGCCCACAGGGTTGATGGGCAGAGATGTAGGTGAAAAGGCATGAAGCTGACAAAAAAGACCTTGATTATTGCCGCCGGGCTGGTGATCCTCTACCTACTTGGCTATTTTGGCACTGAGGCAGGGGTAATCACCCGCTTGCAGCAGGTCAACCTGATGATCGCCGGGATCAACATCATCATGGCGGTCAGCCTGAATCTAATCGTGGGCTTTACCGGGCAGCTCAACCTGGGTCACGCTGGCTTTATGGCGGTGGGTGCCTACGTGGCTGCCATCTGCACCGCTAAGCTGGACCAGCCCTTCATTGTCGCCTTAATTGCCGGGGCGGTGGCGGCCGGCATTGTCGGACTCATCATTGGCATCCCGACCTTAAGGCTCAGGGGTGACTACCTGGCTATTGCCACCCTGGGTATGGGGGAAATCATCCGCGGAGCTTTGCAGAACATCGAGTACGTAGGAGCGGCGGCCGGGATGCGGGATATACCCCACCTAACCAATTGGAGCTGGATGTTTTGGGCAGTGGTCATCAGCTGCCTGGTGGTTATCAATTTCATCAACTCTGATCACGGGCGGGCCTGCATGGCGGTGCGCGACAACGAATTGGCGGCGGAAGCGGTGGGGGTAAATACCACCTACTACAAGGTGCTGGCTTTTACCATCGGGGCCATGCTGGCAGGGCTGGCCGGCGGTCTCTATGCCCATTATTTCTATGTTATCCAGCCCGGGATCTTTAGCTTCATGCGTTCCTTTGATGCCCTGGTGATGGTGGTCTTTGGCGGCCTTGGCAGCACCAGCGGCGCGGTGGTGGCCGCCCTGGGAGTGACCGGGCTCAACATGGCCCTTCAAAACCTGGCCGAGATGCGCATGGTCATCTACGCGGCCCTGCTGGTAATCATCATGGTCTTTCGACCTCAAGGACTGATGGGGACCAAGGAATTCACCTTCGACCAGATGCTAGGCCGGCCACGCTGGCACCAAAAGGGGGAAAGCCGGTGAGCGTGCTGGAGTTAAGACAAGTGTGTAAGTACTTCGGAGGCTTGGCAGCCCTGGAGAAGCTGGACCTGAGCGTGGAAGAAGGGGAGCTGGTAGGGCTGATCGGACCCAACGGGGCAGGCAAGACTACTGTCTTTAACTTGATAACCGGACTTTACCGGCCTACTAGCGGGGAAATAAAGTTTTATGGCCGTAACTTGATTGGACTGGCACCTCACCAAATAACTGCCCTAGGTATCGCTCGCACCTTCCAGAATATCCGCCTGTTTTCCGAGATGACGGTGCTTAACAATGTCAAGATCGGCATGCACTGGCATTCTCGCTACGGGGTGGCAACTTCTATCCTCCGGCTTCCAACCTGGAGCCGGAAGGAAAAAGAAATCGCGGAGAAGAGCGAGGAGCTACTTTCCATATTTGGCTTAATTTCCAAAAAGGATGAGCTAGCCAAGAACCTGCCCTATGGGCAGCAGCGTCGGCTGGAAATAGCTCGGGCTCTTGCTTGCCGACCCAAGCTGCTCTTGTTGGACGAGCCGGCGGCGGGGATGAACCCCCAGGAGACCCAGGAACTGGTCAAGCTCATTCGTTGGCTGCGAGATGAGTTTAACTTGACCATCCTTCTAATTGAGCACGATATGTCGCTGGTAATGGGAGTCTGCCAGCGCATTTACGTACTGGATTACGGGCGCCGGATTGCGGTAGGTACGCCGGAGGAAGTGCGGACTGATCCTAGGGTTATTCAAGCCTATCTAGGGGAGGAGGAGGAAAATGGGCAATGGCCCCATGCTGCAAATTGATAACATTGACGTATACTATGGGGCCATCCAGGCGTTGAAGGGGATCTCCCTAAAGGTCTATTCTGGGGAAATCGTCACCCTGATTGGTGCCAACGGAGCGGGGAAAAGTACCACCCTGCGCAGCATCTCTGGTCTCAACCGGCCCAAAGCCGGGCAGATCCAGTTCGAAGGGGAAAATATAAACCAGCTTCCTGCCACCGAGATCGTCAAGCGGGGCATATCCCATGTTCCTGAGGGCCGGAGAATATTTGCCAACCTCACCGTGAAGGAGAATCTGGAGCTGGGCGCTTACCTAGAGAAGGATGGCCGGGTTATCCGGGAAAGGATGGAGTTGGTCTTTGGCCGTTTCCCGCGGCTCAAGGAGCGGGCCAAACAGAGGGCGGGAACTTTAAGCGGCGGGGAGCAGCAGATGCTAGCCATTGGCCGGGCTTTAATGGCCAAACCTCGCTTGCTTCTCCTAGATGAACCTTCTATGGGGTTGGCTCCGGTGCTAGTCCAGGAAATCTTTGCTATAATAAGGGAAATCAACCAGGCCGGAACCACTATCTTATTGGTAGAGCAAAATGCTCGCATGGCCCTTTCGGTAGCCCAACGGGCTTACGTATTGGAGACGGGGCGAGTGGTGCTGGAGGGTAAGACCGAAGACCTGGTGCGCAGCCCCGAGGTGCGCCGCGCCTACCTGGGTGGGTAGAAGGGTAGGCGAGAAGCGGAGTGGCGAAAAACAGCAGTTGCCGACTAGGCGGGGGCTCTTGTAGCATCCAGGCAGGTAGCAAGCAAGGACGAGACGGGCAGGTAAGGGTGCTTTAGGAGCTCGGAAAGCAAGTGGGGGTGGGCCCGATGGCCAAGGCCAAAGACCAGCTAGAGGCCAACAAGGCGGAAGCTTTGGCCTTACGGGGGCATATAACTTCAATAACTTTTCAGAGCGACGACTGGATGGTGGCTCGATTTCGGGTCACCGATGAGTCCTCTACGCTTAAGGAACTTGACCTTGCCGGCTCTTCCATTAAGATCACCGGCAATTTTTATCAGGTTAACCCTGGGGACGAACTGAAGCTCTGGGGAAGTTTTAAGAAGCACCCTAAATACGGCGAGCAGTTCGTGGTGGACCGCTATGAGCGCCCTCTCCCCACCGGCCGGCAAGCTATCGAAGATTACCTAGCTTCGGGCTTAATAAGCGGGGTGGGGCCGGCGCTGGCCAAGCGTATTTGCGATTGTTTTGGTGATCAAGCCTTGGAAGTGGCTTTGAAGAACCCGGAGAGCCTGGCCCGGGTAAGGGGTATTTCCCGGGCCAAGGCAGAAGTTATTGGCCGGGCCGTGGCCGAGACCCAAGCCTTCCAGCAGGTGGTTTCCTTCCTGTACCCTTACGGGGTTAGCGCCAAGATGGCGGTGCGCATCTACCGCCATTTTGGCAGCGCTACCCTGGACCGCATCCGCGAAAATCCCTACATACTCACGGAAGTTAAAATGATCGGGTTTGTGCGGGCCGATGCCATTGCCCGGCATATGGGCATCGCCGAAGATTCCCCTTACCGAGTGCGGGCGGCCATCAGCCATGTATTGGAGGAAGCAGCGAGCCAGGAGGGGCATTGCTACTTGCCCCGGTCGGAGATCATTAGCCGCACCCTCAGCCTCCTGGATACCCCGGGCGTGACCGCACAACTGGTGGATGATGCCCTGGGAGCCCTGCTCCGCACTGGCAAGGTGATTGAGGAGCAGGTGGAGGCGACCGGCGAGGAGGGCACTTACGCCAAAGGCATATTCCTCCCTAGCTACCGGCAGTGGGAAGAAAAGGCGGCTGCCAAGGTAAAGGAGCTCCTAGAGGCGGCTAAAGCCGGGGCGGAAAGCTTTAACCCTCAGCGGGTGGAGATGCTCCTTTCCGCGTATGAGAAGCGGACTGGACTAAAACTGGCGCCGGAGCAACGCCAAGCGGTAGTCCAATTGGTCGAGCGGGGGATCCTTATCCTCACCGGTGGGCCTGGCACCGGTAAAACCCAGACCACCCGGGCGGCAATAGAGGTATACCGGGAGCTGAAGCGCGGCCAGGGCCACCAGGCCAAGGTGGCCCTGGCCGCGCCCACCGGTCGCGCTTCCCGGCGCATGGCCGAAGTTACCGGTTGTCCGGCCAGCACCATCCACCGCCTGCTGGCCCTGACCCCCGAGGGCGGCCCCCCCGAGCCCATCAAAGCGGATCTGGTCATCGTCGACGAATTCTCCATGGTGGATATACTCCTTTTCTACCAGTTGCTGCAAGCCTTAACCCCGGGGACGCGGCTGCTTTTGGTGGGGGACACCGATCAGCTGCCTTCGGTGGGACCAGGGAGGGTACTGCACGACTTGTTGCAGGCAGGGATTCCAACGGTAACCTTGACCCAGATTTTCCGGCAGGCGGCGGAATCGCAGATTGTGGTCAACGCCCACCGGATCAACCAGGGCAGCACCCGGTTGGCCACCGGCAAGGACTTTCATTTCTTGGTGGCGGAGGACCCCCAGGAGATCCGCTCCCTAATCCGACACTTGGCCCGGGAGCATTTGCGCCAGTACGGGGACTTGGAGGAGTTTCAAGTCCTAAGCCCGATGAAGAAAGGGCCGCTGGGGAGCGAAGCCTTAAACCGACTATTTCAGGAGGAATTCAATCCTCCCTCAAAGTCCAAGTCTGAACTGAGACGGGATATGGAGACGGTATTCCGGGTGGGGGACAAGGTTATCCAGCTTAGCAATGATTATCAAAAGAAAGTATTTAACGGGGACGTGGGTACGGTAATTGCGGTAAGGCGGGCTGACACAAGCAGGGCCAAGGCTCGAGCAACTAACCTATCGGGGGCTGGGGGCAGCGAGGAAGAGGCTGGCAAATCGGCGGGTAAAGGCGAGCCGGTCTTGGTGGTGCATTTCTCTAGCCCGGGCGCTCCAGATGAAGTGGAATATACTCGCTCGGAGCTGGACGCTTTGGCCTTAGCTTATGCCATTACCGTCCATAAGGGCCAAGGCTCGGAGTATGGAGTGGTGGTCATGCCGGTGGTCACCCAGCATTACGTCATGCTGGCCCGTAACTTAATCTATACTGGGGTTACTCGAGCCCGTAAGCGGGTGATCCTGGTGGGCTCGCGCAAGGCTTTGGCTATCGCCGTTCGCAATACTTCCGTGCGTCACCGTTATACCAGTCTGGCTTTTCGCCTAAAACGCCTTCTGGCCCATCCCTCAGCCTAAGGCCGGGTCCTAGCTAAAAAAATAAGCCCCGCCCAATCCGCTTGACCCTGGCTGTCGCCCTTTGCTTGAAGGGCGGTGCCAGCTGCTCGGGGCGGCGCCAGCCTATGGGTCAGATTCGGGGGTGCGCTTTCGGGCTAAGAAGGCGGCCAAGGACTGGGCGGCCGAGTTAGACTGGCAAAAAAATTCCACTAACTGGCGGATGGCGGCCACCGTCTGGGAGCTTAGGTTGTGCTCCAACCGCTCGGTATCCTCCTGCAAGTTCTCCGTTACGCCCAGGAGTTTAAGGAAGCTGCTGATGGTGTTGTGGCGCCGAAGGAGCTCGGAGCCGATTTTGGATCCTTGCTCAGTTAGGGCAATGGGCCGGTAGGGTCTATATTCTACCAGCCCGGCCAGGGCCAAGCGCTGGACCATCCTGGTGGCGGACGGGGGCTTTACGTTTAGGGCTTGGGCTAAATCTTGGATATGGGGGGCGCTGCCTTGGGTAGTCAGGCGATAGATCATCTCCAGGTAGTCCTCCATGGAGTGAGTAAGCTGGTTTTGGGCTTGGTCCCTGAGGGCGTAGCCGCGGACGGTATAAAACTTGGAGGGATCCTTCCTGCCCATGGTCCTTAGTCCCCTTGGCTCACCGCTATAAAATCTGGTTAACCACCAAAGTTACCGCCATAGCCGTTGCCAACGGTACCAACCCTCCTACCAATGTCCACCTGGTGCTCCCGCTCTCCTTCTTGATGGTGAGCAAAGTAGTGGCGCAAGGGTAATGCAGGACGGAAAACAACATGGTGCAGAGGGCGGTTATCCAGGTCCACCCATGCTCCACTAAAACTGTATGCAGTTCAGTGAGGCCCGAGTACTCCATCATGCTGGTGCCGGCCAGATATCCCATCAAGGCTAAGGGCAGGACAATCTCGTTGGCGGGAAGGCCCAGGATGAAGGCCATGATGATAAAACCATCCAGGCCCAAGGCCCTCCCCAGGGGATCCAGGTACCCGGCCCAAGAGGACAAGAGGCTGGGAGAGCTGGCCGGGAAGTTGGCCAAAAGCCAGATGACCGCCCCGGCGGGTGCGGCCACCATTACCGCCCGGGCCAGCACAAACCAGGTACGATCCAGCATGGACCGGACGATGGTGCGAAGGATTTGCGGGCGCCGGTAGGGTGGCAGCTCCAAGATGAAGTATGAAGGCAGGCCCCTGAGCAGGGTCTTGGATAGGAGCCAGGATACCCCCAGGGTTGCCCCCACCCCTACCAGGATCATGCCGGTAGCCGCCAGGGTGGGCAGTAGGGTTTGGTGCCAGCCGGGGCTACCAGCAAAGAAGGTGGCCGACAAGGCGATCAAGGTGGGAAAGCGGCCATTACAGGGAATGAAGCTATTGGTGAGCATAGCGATAAGCCGCTCCCGGGGGGAGTCAATGATCCGGCAGGAGACTACTCCGGCGGCATTGCAGCCCAGCCCCATGCTCATGGTCAGGGCCTGCTTGCCGCAGGTGCCACACGCCTTGAAGATCCGGTCCAAATTGAAAGCGATTCGGGGCAGAAGGCCCCAATCTTCCAGCAGGGCGAAGCAAGGAAAGAAGATAGCCATAGGCGGCAACATCACCGAAACCACCCAAGCTACGGTCCGGTAAATGCCATCTACCAGAACCCCCTTTAACCACCACGGGAATTGCCAGCTTGCCGCCAAGGCGGCTAACTGGTCCTGGACCCAGAACAGAGCGGTGGCTAGCAGTTGAGAAGGGTAATTGGCCCCCACTATGGTTATCCATAGCACCAAAGCCAAAAGCAAGGCCATGAGCGGGAAAGCGGTCCAGCGGGAAGTAAAGAGCAGGTCGGCGGTTTGGGCCCGCTTGAGGCCGGACCCTTGACTCGGACCGTCCCCTTTCCCGGCGGGAGCAGCCAGGGGATGGACCACCTTGGCCGCGATGGCCTCTGCCTCCCGATAGATGGCGCCTACGATCTGGGCCCGCAACTCCGCCCTTTCCACACCCTACCCCTCCTGTCTTCCTCCCTGATGCTTCCGAAACATTCCCATGCCAGGCTACTGGTACCGGCTCCGGATGGCCTCGCCGACGATCCGTATGGCTCCCCCTCGCCCTTCGGCGGGCTTCCCGGCCAATCGGACGTCCATGTCCGTGGCCGGCTCCCTCAGCACTCAACTCCACCTTTACCCTAGGCCGGTCCGGGCAGGGGTAGCCCCCTGGTTCCCCAGTTGCTGCCGCCGGCTGAGCTTGGCAGCTGGGGGAGGAGCAGGGGGAAGCCCAGATGCGCTTCCCAGCTGGCTAGGAAGTCGCTATCACCTTCCAAGAGGCGAAGGGCCACAAACCGCGGGTTGAAGCCCCTTTCGGCTAGCTCGCCCAGCTCGGCAGTCAGCATCGCCAGCTTCTTTTCCAGGCTGGCCCCGTAGCGGACCAGGCGGGGCTGGGGATGTATCTTCCCTTTAGCCACGGCCTGCACCAGGGCCTTGAGCTGGGAAATCCCCTCCCGGCTGCGGGCGACGGTGGCCACCGCCGGGACGCCCAGCTCCCGAGCCATCCCAGCGGTGTCGATGGCCAGGCCCCGGCGCTGGGCTTCGTCCACCAAGTTAACCGCTACCACCACTCGGGAGGTGATTTCCAGGACCTGGAGGGTGAGGTTGAGGTTGCGCTCCAGACAAGTGGCGTCGTTAACCACCACTGTCACCTGGGGATGGTGAAAACAGATGAAGTCGCGGGCTATCCGCTCTTCCGGGGAATTGGCCAAGAGGGAATAGGTGCCGGGCAAATCTACCAGGAGGTAGGTTTCCCCTTCCCATTGGTATTCACCTTGGGCTAGGGCCACGGTTTTCCCGGGCCAGTTGCCGGTGCGCTGCTTGAGACCGGTCAAGGCATTGAAAAGGGTACTCTTGCCGGTATTGGGGTTACCGGCCAATGCTACCACGGTCCGGCCGGACCGGTGCTGGCGTTTTCCCAGTTCGATCCTCAAGGTTGGTCTCACCCTTAGCTCCTCCCTCGCAAACAGGTGGCTTTCAACTTGGAGGCCGGCCTTTCGCTCCAGAATCTTTGTGCCCGGCACTCAACCTTACATTTCAGAAGAACCCGCACCGAATTATACCCTGGCAACGAGTTTCATCACAGCCAGCGTTAAGTGGCGGACATCCCGGGCTTCGCCCAGAACTCAACCTCATAGCCGACCATACCAACAACGCATACCTATGCCTACCGTGACTCAAGAATCCGCGTGCCACTAGCAAGGGTCCACTCGGCAGGGAGTCGTGGCCGTTGTGCGGCTAGACGGGAGGTACTCATCTGCCGGCAAGATCGAAGCCGGCTATGGTCCCAGGGGCCAGATGGCAATTTGGCGCGCCGTATCCCGCCTCAGGGCAATAACCGCTCCCCGGATGGCATAGGCGGTGGGGTCGCCCAGGGGGCTGCGGCGCAGGCTGGCTACCCGGGTGCCGGGCACCAACCCCAGGTCCAACAGCCTCCGCCCGGCCGGTCCGGGGTCATTGACCTGCACCACCATGGCCTGTTGCCCAGGGCTCAGATCCGCCAGGGTAAAACCGGCCCCTGGCGGTTTTTTGGTGGGTATGTGATTGTTTTTCTGCTTGGGCATCAGCGACTACAGCCTCCCTCGGCGAGCGTGGGGGTGATTAGCATTTAGCCGGGGCTAATTTAGCCACGTCTAACAGTAGTTTATGCTCCAACCCGCCTGGTGGTTCCTAGCGACTAAACTGGAGTACCACCAGGAAGCTGTGATAAAGCCCTCACTGCAAGTGGGTGGGTCCGTGTTCCAAGTGGAGCAATACCGAAAAGGGGGCGGGACCTGGCGCCAGCGGCAGCATCTGCCGCCCACTGCACGCGGACGCAACAGCGGCTATGCTACAAAGGCGGCAAACGGCGACGACGGGCAGGTGCTCGAAGAAGCCGTGTGGATTTACCCGTGGCAGGGTGACGTTCGTGCCCTTCCCCAAGGCCAGAACCGGTGGAGAGGCACTGGAGGTGGCTTTCAGGGAAGTTAAGTAGGTGGAGGGGTGCCAACTGTTTACCGGACAAGTAAGTCCCTTAGAGCGTCTACTAAATTAGCATAGCGGAACCGATACCCCGCCGCAACGAGGCGGGCCGGAATTACACGCTGGCCGGTGAGCAGCATGTCGGCCATTTCTCCTAGTCCCGCCTTAAGAATTATAGCCGGTATACGCAGCCAGGAGGGCCGCTTCATGACTTGGCTCAGGGCGGCGGCGAACTCCATTTGGCGTGCCGGGCGGGGCGCAGTTACGTTTATAGGCCCTTCCAAGGTGGGTTGTTCCAGGGCAAAACGAATAATCTCTAAGGCATCGTCACGGTGAACCCAGGAAAGCCACTGCTTGCCGCTACCCAGCGGTCCTCCCAAGTACCAGCGGAAAGGAAGAGCCATGCGCGGCAGGCTTCCTCCCTCCCGGGCCAAAACTATCCCGGTACGTAAAGTCACCACCCGTATCCCCAGTTCGTTGGCTTTATAAGCTTCCTCTTCCCAGGCCTGGCAGACCCTCGCCAGGAAGTCAGTGCCGGGCGGGGCAGTTTCCGTCAGTTCCTCGTCACCATGGGGTCCATAGTAGCCGATGGCGGAGCCGCTGATTAGTATCCCGGGACGGGTTGAAAAGCCGCGAAACGCCTCTACCAGCCCTCTGGTAGTTTCTACCCGGCTGGAGAGGATGGCTGCCTTGCGGGTAGCGGTCCAGCGCCCTGCACCTATGTTCTCGCCTGCCAGGTTAATCACCGCATCCACGCCGTCCAGAGCCTGTACGGGGAGGCGTTCCTGTCCCGGCTGCCACTGAACTACTTCCACTCCGGGCCCCAACTTCGATCTTGCAGAGGCAGCATTGCGCGAAACCACCACCGGTTCATGGCCAGCCCGCTTGAGCAGTTTGCATAAAGGGCGGCCCAGAAGCCCGGTGCCGCCGGTGATTACAATTTTCATCGGACAACTATTTCCTCCGGTCAGCGGCCCAGTAATTCCCCCAACGTTCGCGGAAGTAAACCCTGGAAGGATTGTAATCGTAGGACAAATAGTGGCTGGTTTGACAAAGATCATAGCCCAAGGGATCATCAGTTGTCGCGATGACAGTAAGCCGTCCTTCGCCCGAAATTGGATAATCGGTGGCGATAGTGGATGATTGGCGCACAGTATCCAGCGGTGGGTGAAGTGTACACTTTTCTTCCCTTACAGTATATGTGTTGTTGGCAGGATCCACGTGGATGGAATAAGTTTTACCCAAAGTAGCAGAGGCAAACACTCCACGGATAGAAATTTTGTCGCCATTTGGAAAAACCGTTCTGGTTACTGAGATTAATATGTCTTCGCTTCCGGGTGCGGGTTTTAAACGCACCGTATTGTCACCTGCTTGGGCGGTTCTGACTGCTGGAACCAGAAACGTAAGCGAAGCCATCAACATGATAGTGCCTATTAGAACACCACCGATTCTTTTGCTTCTGGCCAATTTCTATACCTCCCGTAGGAGTACTTAATTATTATTGATCGGTAGCACAGATTTTCGCAAATGTCAAAAATCACCTGTAAGTGGAAATATGGGATAGGAGCGTGGTATAGTTCTTCACCGCTTTTTGGGATAGTCGCCTGCGTGATTTTCTGAAGGAACTGCTTCAGTATATAGTCTTTACCCTGGCCAGGGGGCATCGAGGATCAGTCTCAGGAAAACGGAGAGAGTTATTGGTGGAAGGTTTTTGTACAAGCTCATCCAATGCTGGGATCGGAGGTGCCGAATACTCCCTTGAGGTAAAAGATGCTCCATAATCGCGATATCACAGCCAGATTCACTGCTTTCTGTGGGGCTGCGAGTTTCCAAAAGACAAAGAACCGCCGGCCCGGGGGCCGGCGGTGCTGTGGGGGAGATTGAAACTTATAGCAGCAGGCTCAGTAGGATTCTATATCTTCCTTGGTAACCTTGGCGGAGAAAACCCGGTAGAGCCAGTACTGGTAAGCCAGGACTACGGGCAAGAAGATCAGCACCACGATGAGCATGATGGTCAAGGTATAGGGGCTGGAAGCGGCGTTGAAGGCGGTGATGCTATAACGGGGATCAACGTGGGATGGGAGCATGGCCGGGAAAATGCCGATGATGCCCACAAAGACGGTGAAAAGCACGGCCAGGGATCCGGATATCAAGGCCAGGGCGGCCTGCTGGCGGGCAAGATACAGCCTAGCCGCGATTACGGCCACAGCGGCCAGAAGCGGCACCAAAAACCACACGGGCTGGGCGAGGTAGTTGGCAAAAAGGTTGGTGCCGAAGGCGCCGTAGAACAGGAATAGTACGGCAGCTACTAGAAGCCAGGGCCAGATCTTTTCTGCTAGGCTGCGAGCCCTCTCCGCCAGCTCCCCTTCGGTTTTAACTGCCAACCAAGCGCTGCCGTTAAAAAGGAAAGCCAGGACCAAAAGCACGCCGGTTAAAAGGCCAAAGGGATTCAGCAGGGTCAGCAAGGTTCCCTGGTAGCCATTCTGGTCAATGGGAAGGCCTTGAAAGATGTTCCCAAAAGCTACCCCCAAAAGCAGAGCCACGATCAAGCTCGATAGTGACAAAGCTCCGGCCCAGAATCTCTGCCAGCTAGTCCCTTGCGATTTGTTGTAGAATTCGATGGCTACAGCCCGGAAAACCAATCCCAAGAGGATAATCATCAAGGGCGCATACAGCGAGCTAAACATGATGGCATAGGTGGTGGGAAAGGCGGCAAAGGTAGCGCCTCCAGCAGTAATCAGCCAGACCTCATTGCCATCCCAGAATGGCCCCAAGGAGGCCACCAGCTGGTGCCTTTCTTCCTGATTCTTGGGCAGCCAAGGGCAAAGGATGCCGGCCCCCAGATCATATCCGTCCAGAGCAAAGTATACCGCCCACAACAGCCCCCAAACAGCAAACCAGATGATAATTAGCCACTCGTGCGACATGCGGATCTACCTCCTTCCTTTCTAGCCTTCGCTGCTAAGGCCCGATCCCAAGCTGACCCCTGTGCCCGGCGGCAAGCCGACTCCAGCCTCCGGTTTTTGGGTCCCCAACGGCACTGGCTCCGGCCCTTGTTTGGCGTATTTGGCCAAGAGGTAATAATCAGCCACGATCAAGGCGGTGTAGATCACCGTCACCGCAATAAGCGAAAGCAACACGTGTAGGGGTGGCACCGGCGAAACCGCGTGGGCGGTGCGCATCAGCCCGTAAACTGCCCAGGGCTGCCGGCCGATTTCTGCCACCATCCAGCCCAAGGTGATGGCGGCATAGGGGAGGGGGATGGAGTAGAGCAGAAGCTTCAGGTACCTCCGGGCATCGAGGAGGCGGCCCTTGCGATCCAGGTACCAACCCCAAAGGATTACCGCCAGGAAATATATGCCCAGCAGCACCATGAAGCGGAAGCTATAGAAGACTGGAGCTACGGGCGGACGGTCCTGGGGAGCCACGTCCTTTAGGCCGGTGATTTCGGCGTTGGCGTCATAGGTGGCCAGCCAGCTGGTCAACCCGGGGATTCCTAAGGCTTGCACGCTATTTTGCTGGTTAGCGGCATCAGGAATGGAGAAGAGGTAGAAAGGTACCCGGGACTTGGTTTCCCAGATGGACTCCAGGGCGGCAAACTTGGCCGGTTGTACATGAGCTACGTTTTTGGCGTTTAGGTCTCCGGTTAAAGCCACGCCAATGGTTCCCACCAAGGCCAATACCAGGGCCATGCGGAGGCTAGGGCGGAAAAATTCCAAGTGCTGGCG
The DNA here is from genome assembly GCA_014360065.1 of Clostridia bacterium. Classification (NCBI taxonomy): domain Bacteria; kingdom Bacillati; phylum Bacillota; class Clostridia; species Clostridia bacterium. Next base: position 19,925 of record JACIYF010000047.1, read on the forward strand.
CCGTAAAAGATGATAGGCGCTGACCCCAAGGACGAAGAAGCCAGCCAAAACGTAGCAGGAAAGGATAGTGTGGAAGTAAGTATACCAGGCGTAGCTATTGGATAAGACGGCGAGGAAATCCACCATCTCGGCCCGCCCGTTGCGGAGAACATAGCCCACCGGGTTCTGCATCCAACCGTTGGCGACGATAATCCAGATGGCAGAAAGGTGAGTGCCAATAGCCACCATCCAGATGGCAAAAGCGTGGGCTTTCTTGGAGAGCTTGTTCCAGCCGAAAGCCCAGATGCCTAAGAATGTGGACTCCAAGAAGAAGGCCATCATCGCCTCAACCGCTAGTGGGGATCCAAAGATGTCGCCCATGAACTTGGAGTACTCGGACCAATTGGTCCCAAACTGAAATTCCATGGTTATGCCGGTAACTACTCCCAGGACGAAATTGATGATGAACAGCTTCCCCCAAAACCTAGCCATCTTTTGGTAATTGGCATCCCCGCTTCGGACGTATTTGGTCTCCATTATGGCTACCAGCAGGGCCAGGCCTATGGTTAAGGGGAAAAATAGGAAGTGAAAGGCTACGGTGACG
>JACIYF010000048.1 GCA_014360065.1 Clostridia bacterium
CACTGGTGGGGAGGCGGTTTTTGCAGTGAAGGGAGTAACCGGGTTCGTTTCGGGATTCCCGGAACACCTAACTGCAGAGACAACCTTGTGGCTGCCATGGCCGATTATGGGTTTACTGCCAAGGACATCGAATTGGACAGTTGTGTTTCCTTCTTTATGCACAAAACATTTGAACCGGACGGCACTCAACTTACGGTGAAGCCCGGGACAAAGCCGGGTGACCACGTTGATGTTAAGGCTTTAAGGGACCTACTAGTGGCAGTCTCTAACTGCCCACAGGTGCGAAACGCTTGCAATGATTTTAATCTAACCCCACTAAAGGTGGTCATATTTGAGGAATTCAGCTCGTAACTGTGGTTCCCCGCATTCCGGACTGCTCTGGCCGTAGCCTGATAGGCCAGGGATGCTGGTAATCCGGGCCGAGAGGCCCGGTTGAACCGGCAGGAGTCAGCAGAGGGCATAGTAACCAGCGGGGTACCTCAAGCTAAGGGAAAGCTTTTCGGAACTACGCCCAAGACAGAGTCATGGCGGGAGGCCTGGGCCAACGTAACAAAGATGGGGAGTTCGTAGGGGCTATCGGCAGCGGTTAACTCATAGGGGTATAACCGTAGTAATAAGTATTCCGATAGTTGTCCCAACCCCAGGTGGCGTCGGCATCGGGTTAATGGCAAAGGCAAGAACAGCGGAAGATTTCCTATCCTATTTGCGGTAATGACAAACCTTCACGCCGACCGGACTGGTGCCCGTGCGCAAAAGAGAACCATCTCCGGCGACTATTAAAGCCGCAGGGTCAGGAATAAGACCCAAGGCGACAGAACGGTCCACATAGCAGCAGGTAAAGATGTGCTGATCAACCTCTCTGGGCCGAGGATAAAAGACCGCCGTAGCCCGCTTAACGAACCTTCCCACGACACCTGGGTGTTTTGGGGCTAGCTTCTGACCAGACTTAAGTCTACCCTTAGGTTTAGGCAAAAAGGGGAGAAGTTTAAGGCGGGGGTTGCAGATCTTATTCCTCTGCTCCAGCCAACAGCGGTGGAGGAAATCATAGAAAGTACTAGGATAATTGGAGTTTCCGAGCATCTGCTTCCGTAAAGAGGAGGGACATGGGTTGGGGCTGGAGGCACTTGAATTGCAAGTAGTGGGTCAGGGCATACCCCGGGTTGATGCCAGAGACAAAGTTGAAGGTAAAGCCCAATATACCGTGGATCTGGTGTTGCCGCGGATGCTGTATGGAGACTTTCTCCGCAGCCCTTTGGCTTGGGCTCGCATCCTACACATCGACACCTCAGCTGCCAAACGGGTACCAGGGGTGAAAGCGGTTATAACTGGCGCCGATTTCCCTTATACCTACGGCTCCACCGTCAAAGACCGTCCCTTTTTAGCTCAGGGAGAAGTTCGCTTCGTGGGAGAGCCAGTCGCTGCGGTGGCGGCCACCAGCCCTGAGGCTGCAAGAGAAGCTATAGAGCTAATCAGGGTGGACTACGAGGAGCGAGAACCGATCCTGGATCCGGAAGCGGCCATAGCTAAAGGGGCGCCGCTAATTCACCCCGAGCTGGGTAGCTACAAACATAGCGAAGCTGCCTACCCGGTTCCTGGGAGCAACATCTGTAGCCACTATAGGCTGCGGAATGGGGATGTGGAGGAAGGATTTAGGGAAGCAGACCTGGTCTATGAGAATACCTATCGAACCCAAATGGTTCAGCATGTGTGTATTGAGCCTCATGCTGCCATTGCCCAGTGGCTGCCGGGATCGGATCGGATCACCGTCTGGGTGGGGACGGTATCGCCGTTCATGAGTCGCAAGGAACTGGCTGACGGCTTGGGTCTACCCATGAGCAATATCCGCATAATTGTGCCCCGGGTAGGCGGCTCCTTTGGATCCAAGATGTATCTAAAGGCTGAACCGCTGGCGGTGGCGCTGGCCCGGTTTACCGACGGCAGGCCGGTCAAGGTAGTCATGGACCGTGCCGATGAATTTACTGTTGCTGTCAAAGGCCCTACCATTACCCGGATCAAGACCGGGGTGAAAAGGGACGGGACCATGACTGCCCGGGAAGTGGAGACTATCTGGGATACCGGAGCTTATGCGGACTGCGGCCCCCGCGTGACCCGCAACTCTGGTCATACCTCGGCTGGTCCCTACCGCATTCCCAGGGTAAAGATCGACGGCTACACTGTCTATACTAATAAAAACATTGCTGTTCCCTTCCGAGGCTACGGGACCCAGGAGCTCTGCTGGGCTTACGAAACCCATATGGACGAAATCGCGGCGGAAATAGGCTGGGATCCCCTAGAATTCCGGCTGAAGAATGCCTTCCGCCCCGGCGATTTTACTGCCACCGGCCAGAAGTTGGAAAGCGTAGGGCTGGTAGAATGCATTGAAAAGGTCAGGAGGGCCATAGGTTGGGAGGGTAAAAGAGAAACCGTTGACGAGCAAGTCCATCGCTCCGGGGTCGAGGCGCCTCCAGTTAACACTGGTGCAGGTGTTACCGCCGCTGGTGCCCGCAAAGTGCGCGGCCGGGGCATAGCTTGCATTCATAAGGCTACTGGTGCTCCCTCCACCTCTTCCGCTGTGGTTAAGCTTAACGAAGATGGCACGGTAACTCTCCTTGCCAGCACCATTGAGCAAGGCCAGGGCTCAGAAACAGTTCTGACCCAGATAGTAGCCGAGGAGCTGGGGGTGCGGATAGAGGATGTGTTTATCGCTCAGCCCGACACCGACTACACCCCCTTTGATTCCTCCAGCACTTCTAGTCGCTCTACCTATCACATGGGCAACGCTATCCGCTTGGCCTGTGCTGATGCCAAGCGCCAGCTTTTGGAAGCGGGGAGCAAGGTACTCAAAGTCAGGCCTGAAGAAGTAGAGTTGGTGAGCGGCAAAGTCCAAGTAAAGGGTCAGCCAGGGCGAAGCCTGGAGCTCAGACAAATTGTTCCTGCTTATTACGGCTCCCGGGGCGGGACCATCATCGGCCGGGGGGTATTTCGGCCCGATACAGTTCCCTCAGATAGAGAGACCGGCCTTACTCCCAAAATGACTCCCTTCTGGATGTATGGTGCCCAGGCGGCGGAAGTGGAGGTAGACCTGGATACTGGCCAGGTGGAAGTGATTAAGCTGGTGGCCTACCACGACGTGGGGCGGGCCATCAACCCGGTTACCACCAAGCAGCAGCTAGAGGGGGCCATGGGAATGGGTGGTAGTGGCGCTATACTGGAAAACGTAATTCTCGATGCCAATGGCCGGACCCTAAATGCCAACCTGCACGATTATAAGGTATACACGGCCATGGATATACCGGAACTGGAAGTGGGGATCGTTGAAGCGGAGCAGGCGGATGGGCCTTTCGGGGCCAAGGGCGTGGGTGAGCCGGCCCTGGCTGCCACTGCCCCCGCCATTGGCAACGCGGTCTATGCTGCCTGCGGGGTCAGGCTCCGGGAGTTGCCTATAACTGGGGAAAAGATGGTGGAGGCGCTTAGACAGAGAAGTGCTGGTAGGTAAGGAAATATGGATACGAGATACGCTGGCCTAAGCGTAGCCAAAAAATAAGGTCACAGAAAAAACGGAAACGCCCCTAGTAGGTTGATTTCCTAGGATAGGTTCAGGTAGTTAATCTGGGACGCAAGCCATATAACCGGTGGGAGGTGGATCTTCCTTGTTACCTGAGTTTGAGCTGGTTACACCCAGTAGTGTTGATGAGGCTATTCAGGTGTTGGCTGAGCTCGGCGACCGGGCCCGTATCCTGGCTGGCGGCACTGACGTGCTGGTACAAATGCGGGCGCGCCAGAGTCGGCCAGAGTATCTGGTGGACATCAAGTTCCTAGCTGAACTCAAGGGCATTGAGTTTAGCGCTGAAAGGGGCTTGGTGATCGGGGCGCTGGTTACCCACCATGCCTTGGAGACCTCGCCGTTGATCCGGGAAAAGTATCCCATCCTTTACGATGGAGTAAGCCGGGTAGGGTCGGTCCAGATCCGCAACCGGGGCACCATTGGTGGAAACATCTGCAATGCTTTGCCTTCAGCCGATAGCATCGCTCCTTTGCTGGCGTTGGGGGCTCTTCTCCAGATTCGTGGTCCCAAGGGCGACCGCCAGGTAGCCATGGAAGACTTTTTCCTTGGTCCCCGAAAAGTCGCCCTAGGATCGGGAGAGATTCTCACCCACATCGTGGTGCCGCCGCACCCTGAGCCCAACGGCGGGGCCTACGTTAAGTTTACTCGGCGCAAGGCTATGGATCTGGCCCTGCTGGGTGTAGCGGTGTTCCTAGAATGTGAAAGCGACGGGCGAACCTGCCGCCAGGCCCGGATAGCGCTGGCCACCGCTGCTCCTGTGCCCATGCGGGCGTACCAGGCCGAAGCGGCGCTCCAGGGCAAGGAGCTTAACGGTGAGGCCTTACAGCAGGCAGGAGAGATAGCTGCCCGGGAAGCTAGGCCCAGAACCAGCTGGCGTTCTACCGAAGAGTATCGGCGCCACCTGATTAAGGTCCTGGTACCGCGGGCGGCCAATCTGGCTTTGGAGAGGATGAAGATGAGTTGACCACAAGGCACCGGATAACCCTCATCCCCGGTGACGGCATTGGGCCTGAGATTACCGCGGCTACCAAGCTGGTGGTGGAAGCCAGCGGGGCGCCAGTGGAATGGGAGGAGGTGGTGGCTGGCGAAGGAGCCCTGGCCCAGTATGGCACTCCCCTGCCGGAGCCGGTATTGGAGTCCATCCGCCGAAACGGGGTGGCCCTCAAGGCGCCGCTCACTACCCCGGTGGGCACCGGCTTTCGCAGCGTCAACGTGGCTCTGCGGAAAGAGTTGGATCTCTTTGCCAACGTGCGGCCGGCCCGGAGCTATCTCGGCATAGCCAGCCGCTACCAGAACATAGATTTAGTGGTGGTGCGAGAAAACACCGAGGATCTTTACGCCGGCATCGAACATATGGTAGGTGAGGACGCGGCCGAGAGCATCAAGATCATCACCCGCAAGGGATCGGAACGCATTGTCCGCTATGCCTTTGATTATGCGGTCAAGCACGGCCGCCGCAAGGTAACGGTGGTGCACAAGGCCAACATTATGAAGTGTACCGATGGGCTTTTCCTGGAAGTGGCCCGGCAGGTGGCGCAGGATTACCCTGCCGTCGAGTTTGAGGACCGGATCGTCGACAATATGTGCATGCAGCTGGTGCAAAAGCCGGAGCTGTATGATGTTTTGGTCATGCCCAACCTGTACGGGGACATCATTTCCGACCTCTGCGCCGGCCTGGTGGGAGGCCTGGGAGTAGCTCCGGGCGCCAACATCGGCGAAAAGTATGCCCTGTTTGAGCCGGTACACGGCAGCGCTCCCAAGTATGCTGGTCAGAACAAAGTTAACCCCACCGCCATGATCCTGGCGGCGGTGATGATGCTGGAACACCTAGGGGAAGCTGAAGCGGCTGGGCGAATCCGCCAAGGGGTATCCAGGATCCTAAAAACCGGACCAGTTACCTACGATTTAGGCGGCCAGGCTTCCACCATGGAGATGGCTGAAGCTATAGCCCGCGAGGTAAGAGCTCTGGCAAGTGGCGGCGAACTTTTGGCCAGCCCAAATGGTTAAAGGCAAAAACCAGGGCGGCCCGAGGTCAGGTGGGCTGGGGCTAGCTTGGGCTAGCGATATAAGACAAGTCTAACCACACAGCAAGCAATCGGCTATGAAGAAACTAGAATTCCGGGGGAGGAAGAGTCATGTACGATCTCATCATCAAGAACGGCCAGGTGGTAAGTCCAGAGGCTACTTACGCCGCCCATGTGCTGGTTCAAGGAGGAAAAATCGCCGGCTTCATCCGGGGGGAAGAGCTGCCGCCGGCCCGGGAAGTCTTCGATGCTCAGGGCTTGTATGTGCTTCCAGGGATCATTGACATTCACGTTCACTTCCGGGACCCGGGGGTCACCTACAAGGAGGACTTCGGCACCGGGTCGCTGGCGGCCGTGCACGGGGGCGTAACCACGGTGGTGGATATGCCCAACGTCAATCCTCCTACTGCCACCGTGGAGGCCTTCAACCTCAAACTTTCCGAGGCCAAGGCTAAATCCTACTGCGATTTCGGCATCATCGGCGTGGTTTTCGAGGAAAACATTGGCGAGCTGAAAGCTTTGGCCGAGGCCGGGGTAGTAGGCTTCAAGATCTTCATGGGCGAGACGGTGGGTAGCCTGCCCTCACCTACCGACGGCGGCATCATCGAGGCCATGAAGGTGATTGCCGAGACCGGCCTCCGGGTAGGGGTCCACGCTGAAAACCGTACCATTATCGAGTACTATACCAAGAAGCTGAAGGCCGAGGGGCGTACCGACCCGGTGGCCCACGTGGAAGCCCGGCCCAACATCGCCGAAGCCGAGTGCATCGCCCGGGCCATCATGTTTGCCGAGCAGACTGGCTGTAAGCTCCACATCTACCACATGAGCTCCAAGGAAGGGGTGGATCTGGTGGGAGCTGCCAAGGCCCGGGGAGTGGATGTCTCGGCTGAGACCGGCCCTCACTACCTCCTCCTCGACTACACCCACATGCACAAGGTGGGCTCGATGCTGAAGATGAACCCGCCGGTCCGAGCTCTGGCCGATCAGAAGCGGCTCCGGGAAGGGCTCCTGGACGGCACCGTAGAGGCCGTTGCTACCGACCACTCGCCCCACACCCTGGAGGAGAAGACCAACGATGACATTTGGAAAGCCATCCCCGGCTTCTGCGGGGTAGAGACCAACGTACCCCTGATGCTCACCCAGGTCAACCAGGGCTGGATCAGCCTCAATCACTACGTCAAGGTGGCATCGGAGGGCCCGGCCAAGCTGTTTAACATGTATCCCCAGAAGGGATCGCTGTTGGTGGGGACCGATGCCGACTTTACCATCGTCGACCTCAACCGGGAAGGGGAAATCAAGGCCGAAAACCTACACAGCAAGAACAAAGTTACCCCCTTTGACGGGTTCAAGGTCAAAGGCATGCCGGTGGCTACCATTATCCGCGGCCGGGTAGTAATGAAGGACGGCCAGGTCCTGGGCGGGCCCCAGGGAGAGCTGGTGCGGCCAGCCAGGTAAGGTCGGCAGGGTAGGCTCTATATAGCAATCCGGCATGGGGAATGTCTCGGAAGCATCACCGGTATTTGGAGGGAGAGATAAATCATGATCAAACAAATAGTATACGGCCAGGGCAGCCCCTTTCAAATTGGGCTGGCCCATGGGCGAGCAGCCGGCCAGGCGGTACGGGCCAACCTCCGGGCCTTCTGGCGGGGGGTAGCCGATCTAGGGCTGAAGCGGGGGGAGCTCCTGCGCTGGGCCAGAAGGGCCCTGTCCCGGGGCGCTTTCTCGCCTGCCACTGAAGAGGAGATTGCCGGTATCGCTGAGGGGGCCGGGGTCGAGTACGATGACCTTCTGGCCTTGAACCTCTACCACGGCCTCTTAGCTCCTGAGGGCTGTACGGTGATGATGGCGGTTGGTTCGGCCAGCGCTACCGGCGACACCATCTTTGCCAAGAACAGCGACAAGGTGGGCGGAGAAAGCCTGGTGGGGCCTAACTTCTACAAGAATAAGGAAATCAACGTCATCCTGTTTGCCGAACGGGAAGACGGGCATAAAATTGTGGGCGTATCCGCGGCCGGGACAACGGGCCTAAAGATGGGCATGAACAACAAAGCTATGGCCGCCGGTACCAACATAGCTCGGACTGAGGAAATGTATCAGAAGAACCTGGACCTTACCTCCATCCGGGCCGCGGACCGCGCCCAGCTCATTAGGGATGGCCTGGAAAAGGACGATCCGCTGGAGGCCACCAACCTGGTGGTGGAAAAGCTGCTTTCCAACCCTACTGCTACCCCCGGCAACGTGGAGTTTGCCGGCCCGAAAATCGCTTATATAATTGAAGGCTCCTACGACCGGGTTTCGGTCAAAAAAGTAGTGGATGACGTGGACTCCCGCTCCAACTGCTTCATCGTCTTAAAGGCCCTCAATAAGAGCGATGACGTCTCCAGCGTTTGCCGCTACGTTCGCACCCAGGAGGTGCTCCTGGGCAAGAAGGGCAGCGTAACCAAAGAGGACATGATTGCCCTGTCCATGGACCACGCCAACGGCCCTGGTCCCAACTCCATCTGCCGCCACGGCAACGACTTCCGGGAGGAAACTTCCCTTGCCGCCATGGTCATGGAGCTAAATAGCCGAGAGCCGGCCCGGTCCCGGTTTGCCATAGCTTTGGGCAAGCCCTGTCACTCCTGGCGCCATCCTAAGGGGCACGTGGAGCTGGATATGACCTTGCGCCGGGAGGATATTCCCGAAGGGTTCCTAAACGGGGAAACCTTCAAGGAGTTTTATACCGAGGAGCCCTGGAAGGAATAGAAAGCTGCGAGCGCGAGAAAGAAACGCACTAGGGAGGGGGGTTTAAGTGCAGCGGCGGATACCGGCGGTGTTGATGCGGGGCGGCAGCAGCAAAGGGCTCTTCTTCAAGGTAGAGGATCTGCCTGAGGACCTGAAGCTTCAGGATCAAGTAATCCTGGCTGCCTACGGTAGCCCCGATCCTTATGGGCGGCAGATCAACGGCCTGGGGGGAGCCACCTCGGTGACCAGCAAGGTGGCCATTGTTGGGCCGCGGCCAGGAGAGAAAAATGCCGTCAACTATACCTTTGGTCAGGTGGGCATCACTCAGCCGCTGGTGGATCGCAAGGGTAACTGCGGCAACATCTCCTCCGCCGTGGGCCCCTTTGCCATCGACGAGGGGCTGGTGGAAGAGGTGGAGGAGCCGGTAACCACGGTCAATATCTTCAATACCAATACTGGCAAATACATCATTGCCCGGGTGCCGGTGGAAAATGGCCGGGCCAAAGTGGAAGGTGACTACGCCATCGCTGGGGTGCCCGGCACCGGGGCCAAGATCTGTCTTGACTTTATGAACCCCGGGGGAGCGGTGACCGGGAAGCTCCTTCCCACCGGCCACGCCCAGGATACCTTGGAGACGCCCTATGGCCACTTCAACGTTTCCATCGTTGATGCTGCCAATCCCCTGGTTTTTGTGAGGGCCGGCGACCTTGGCCTTTCGGGAACCGAGCTTCCTGCCCAGGTGGATGGCAGTCCCGACCTTTTGGCTCGCATTGAGGCCATCCGAGCGGCAGCGGCGGTCAAGATTGGCCTTGCGGCCACGCCTGAAGAAGCCACCGCAAAGAGCCCGGCCGTGCCCAAAATTGCCTGGGTAGCCCCTCCTAGGGATTACACCATGACCTCGGGCTTAACCATGAAAGCCGGTGATATCGACCTTTTGGCCCGGACCATGTCCATGGGCCGGCTCCATGCCGCCTACGCTATTACTGGGGCCATATGCACAGCGGGAGCGGCCAAAATCCCGGGGACGGTGGTGGAGGAGGCATTATCCCCGGCGGCCAGAGCTGCGCCGGTGGTACGAATTGGCCACCCCGGCGGTGATCTGGCCATCGAGGTGGAGATGCGGGTCGAAGCCGGCCACCTGGAATACGTGCGCGGTACTGCCTTCCGCACCGCCCGCCGGCTGATGGAAGGGTGGGTATTAGTGCCGGAGGAGTGCTACAGTAAGTAGTTCTTGAAGGAGGTTAAGGTGCAGGAGCAATGGAAATAGGAGAAAGCCGAGAAGTAACGGAACTGAAAGCCAAGGTTGCTAGCTGTTGCCAGATCCTGTATATTGAGGGGCATGACGACGCTAACTTGGGCCACGTTTCCGCCCGCTTGCCCGGGGAATCGGTATTTTACATGAAGCCTCAAGGCCTGGGTCTGGAGGAAGTGAGAGCAGAGGACGTACTCACCCTCAATTGGGAGGGACAAGTGTTGGCCGGCCCCCACCCGGCCCACAATGAGTACCCTATTCACTCGGAGATCTACCGGGCCCGGCCGGATGTAAACTGCGTTATTCATACCCATCCCTTTTACAGCACGGTCTTTAGCACTTTGGCCGTGCCTTTCCAAACTTTAAACCACGATGGGGTGCTGTTTGCCCATGGTCTAAAGGTTTTTGACCGTACCCCCGATCTTTTGGTAACTAAGGAGCAGGGGGAGAGCTTGGCCGCGGACCTCGGCGATGCCGATGCCATCCTCCTACGTAATCACGGCACGGTGGTGGTAGGTAGATCGGTGGAAGAAGCCTGCCTGACTCAGCTAGCCTTAGAGAAGGCAGTAAAAGTATTGCTGCAGGCAATTGCTTCTGGCAAGGAATTTTATCCCATGGATTTGGCCATGGCAGAAAAGATGGCCCAGGACGTACGCCAGAATCAGCGCCGGACCCAAAATGTCTTTGCTTATTACCAACGTAAAGCCCAGCGGCTACTTGGCATCTAGGGATCAAGGCTTAGCAGCGTTAGATTAAATGGCTTTCGAAAGGTGGTGCCCAAGCAATGCAAGCGATCAAGGAGAAGACCATAACTTTAACCGTCAACGGGGATAGTTATGCCCTAAGCGTGCCGGTGAATCGCACCTTGCTGCAAGTGATCCGCGAGGACCTAGGTCTTACCGGCACCAAGGAGGGTTGCGGCGAAGGCGACTGCGGGGCTTGCACCGTGCTTTTGGATGGCAAGCCGGTTAATTCTTGCCTGGTCTTGGCGGTAGAAGCTGATGGCCGGGAAATAACCACGGTGGAGGGGCTAGCCAAGGACGGAAAGCTTCATCCCTTGCAGCAGGCCTTCATCGACGAAGGGGCGGTGCAATGCGGCTTCTGCACCCCCGGGATGCTTCTGGCGGCCAAGGGGCTCTTGGATGAAAACCCCTCCCCCACCGAAGCTGAGATTCGCCAGGGCATTGCCGGCAACCTCTGCCGCTGCACTGGCTACGTGCGGATAATCAAAGCTATCCAAAAAGCGGCTATGGTGATGAGGGAGGAGAAAGAAGCGGCGAGCTAGGTCTCGGCTCTGGAGACGGATTGAATAGACTAGGGGAAGTACTAGGTGTGGAGGTGCAACTATGCCGGAAGTAATTGTGGGTCAACCAGTTACTCGGGTGGAGGCTCTGGAGAAGGTTACCGGGGTGGCAGTTTACGGGGCCGATGTAAGCCTTCCGGGGATGCTTTATGCCAAGGTTCTGCGCAGCCCCTATGCCCATGCCCGGATTAAGTCCATAGATATCAGCTCTGCCCTCAAGGCACCAGGAGTCCGAGCGGTGGTCACCGGTGAGGATCTGCCGGGGGTTTTAGGCGGAGAAGCAGTTAAGGATATGCCTTTCTTAGCCCAGGGTAAGGTGCGCTACGTGGGCGAACCTGTAGCGGCCGTGGCGGCCGAAGATGAGGCCGCGGCCGAAAGGGCGCTGGAGTTGATCCGGGTGGAGTACGAGGAACTGCCGGCAGTGCTGGATCCGCTGGAGGCCATGAAGGATGGAGCTCCCCTTATTCACCCCGAGCTTGCGAAATACCAGCACATCCCGGCGGTCAAGCCGGTGCCCGGCACCAATATCCTCAGCGTTGACGAATTTGGCAAGGGAGACGTGGAAGCCGGCTTTGCCGAGGCGGACTACATTTTCGAAGATACCTTTACCAGCCACATCGTTCAGCATGCTCCCATTGAGCCTCATAGCGTGGTGGCCCAGGTGGCTCCCAACGGTAAGATTACCCTTTGGGTGCCCAACGATGGTCCGCACCGCTTGCGTAAGGATCTGTCCGATGCCTTGAGGATACCCCTCCACCGCATCCGAGTGATCAGCACCTACATCGGTGGCGGCTTCGGCTGCAAGGGAGGGTTGAAAGCGGAGCCGGTAGCTATCGCTCTGGCGTTAAAGGCCAACTACCGGCCGGTGAAGCTGGTGCTGAGCCGGGAAGAGGTCTTTGAAGCCACCATAGTGCGCCACGCTACCGTAATTACTATCAAGACCGGAGTGAAGAGGGACGGTACCTTGGTGGCCCGAGAGGTGAGGTCGGTGTGGGATACCGGTGCCTATGCGGAAAAGGGGCCCACCGTCTGTCGCCAGTCCACTGCTACTTCGGCTGGTCCTTACCGCATCCCCCATACCCGTTTGGTCGGTTATTGCGTTTACACCAATAAGGTTATTGCTGGAGCTTATAGAGGTTACGGAACCCCTCAGGTTACCTGGGCCTATGAGTCCCAGATGGACATCATTGCCAGGAAGCTGGGTCTGGATCCCCTGGAGTTTCGGCTTAAGAATATCCTGCGGGAAGGAGACATCAATGCCACTGGCCAGGTAGCCCACAGCGTAGGGGTGGAGGAATGCTTGCGGCGAGCGGCGGCGGCTGTCAGCTGGGAAAAGCAAAATCGCCCGCGGGTCACTGCGGAGGGCAAATACCGCGGAGTCGGCATTGCCTGCGCTGGTAAGAACACCAAGACCCCCTCGGGATCGGCTGCCTTTATCCAATTGAACCAGGATGGGACCGCCAACGTTCTTACCAGCACGGTGGAGATTGGGCAGGGAGCCAAGACCATATTCGCCCAAATTGCGGCGGAAGTTTTGGGCATCCCGGTGGAGAAGGTTGAGGTTTCCGGGCCCGATACCGACCTTACCCCTTTTGATGCTTCCACCACCTCCAGCCGCAGCACCTTCCACATGGGCAACGCGGTTAAACTGGCGGCCGAGGATATCATAAGGCAACTCCGGCAATTGGCGGCAGCAGCCTGGGATTGTCCGGTGGAGCAAGTAACTATGGCTCGCGGCCAGGCTGAAGCTAACGGCCAGGTGCTCACTTACCAGGACATCATCAAAAAGCATTATGGGGCTGGCGGCAGCATCCTGGGCCGGGGCTTCTTCTACCCGCCCGAGGAAAAGGGAAGCGGCATGTGGTCCTCGCCCAGCGTTTTCTGGATGTACAGCGCTCACGCGGTGGAAGTAGAGGTTGATCCCGAGACAGGCTTGGTTGAGGTAGTCAAACTGGCTGCTGCCCAGGACGTTGGTAGGCCTATCAACCCCCTGAACTGCCTGCAGCAGGTTGAGGGAGGGGGGGTACATGGAGTTGGTACCGCGGTGATGGAGCAACTGCTTATAGACTCTAAAGGGCGGGTCCTGAACCCCAACCTTCACGATTACAAGATACCCACGGCCATGGATGCCCCCCAGATTGAGGCCATCATCGTCGAGGCTCCCCACCGGGATGGGCCTTTTGGAGCCAAAGGCATTGGCGAGGTAGTCATCACCCCTACCATGCCGGCGGTAGCCAATGCAATTGAGGACGCCATTGGAGTCCGGATCAAGGATCTGCCGCTTACGCCGGAGAAAATCTTAAAAGCTTTACAGGAAAAGGGAGACATTCCTCAGGCATCCTAGGGTTCCTAGGATTCGTAGGGCATCCGGGCCGGGACGCGCCAGCAGGGAGGTCGCAAAGTTTGCGACTCACGAATGTTGCTACGCCAGGCGGGGTGCCAGCAAGGAAAGGAGGGATCCAATGACGGATCAAGCCAGAGCCAAGGGGTGGGAAGAAACTAGCGGGGAGGAAGAGAGGTTTGCTGATCTGATCCGGCGGCAGAGTTATCCGGTTCGGGATTTGGTTTTCGACCATCTTCGGCGACAAATCCTGAAAGGCAAGTATGCGCCCGGGGAGCGGCTCATCGAGGAGGATATTGCCGGGGAGCTCGGGGTTAGCCGGACTCCGGTACGGGAGGCGATTAGGAAGCTTGAACTGGAAGGCTTGGCCGAGCACATCCCTCGGCGGGGAGCTATCGTGAGGGAGCTTTCCATCCAGGATGCCAACGAGATCTACTCCATCCGCAGCGTGCTGGAGGGCTTTGCCGCCAGACTGGCAGCTGAGACTATCACCGAGGAGGAATTAAGGGCTTTCGATGAATTGCTGGCATCCATGAAGCGGTGCATCGAGGTCGGGGACGAAAGTGAGGAAGCTCTCTATCACGACCGCTTTCATGCCATGCTTTATAAAGCTAGCCATAACCGCCGTCTCGAGCGCATCCTCCTCGACTACATTGCCTACCTCAACATGTTTAGGCAGGTGGCCCTGCGCAACCCGGGCCGGATTCTCCGCACCTTGGAAGAGCATGAGCAGATCGTACGCGCCATTGCCATGCACGACGGGGAGTTGGCCGAACGCCGGGCCCGAGAGCACGTGGAACAAGGACGACAAGCTTTCCTGGCCCAGTGTCGGGGCCAAGGGTTTTTGGTCTGCGGGCAGGGCTAGGCCAGGTAGCTGCTTGCCAGGAAGGGGGCCGTGATGCTCCATGGAATGATAGGAGTCTTGCCAGGTCATAGGTGGCTCTCGGTTGAGTGCCGGGCAAATCCCGGGGTGGAGGACCAAACACCGGCACGGGTAGCCTAGAAGGTACTGGTTTTTTGAGGAGAGGCGGGAGGCGGGGGCTATTTGGCGCAAGATGATTGGCGAAGGAATGTCTATATTCTGGCCCTGGTCCAGCTGATAATGCGCGTGGCCATGACCTCCATCAAGCCCTTTATACCTCTGTACCTGCCGGAATTAGGAGTTACTATCCCGGAGCAGGTGGCCTTTTGGGCCGGAGTGGCTACCTCGGTTAATTTCGTCGGTCAAGTGTTTACCCAGCCGGTGTGGGGAAACCTGGCCGACCGCTACGGCCGTAAACCCATGGTGGTGCGGTCGATCCTAGCGGTGGGCGGCTTCAACTTGCTAATAACTTGGGCGGGTACGGTTTACCAGCTGGTGGGCTTAAGGTTTCTCATGGGTACCATGTCCGGGTTTAATGCCGCCTCGGTGGCGCTCATTGCCGCCATGACTCCCCGGGATCGCTTGGGATACGCCGTGGGGCTGGTCCAAGCCGGGCAGATGGCAGGGACCATCCTGGGACCGGGCCTGGGCGGAGGGCTGGCGGAGCTCTTTGGCTACCGCGGCACTTTTTTGGTGGCCGGGAGCTTGAGCTTGGCTATGGCCCCGGTGGTGATGCTGGGAGTGCGGGAAGAATTTCAGCGCCCGGCCCGAGCCACCAAGGCGCAAGAGACGCTCCAGGTGGGATCCGTAAGCGCCGAAACGGAGCCGACCGGGGCAGGGAAATCATCTGGCTGGATAGAAGCTGCCGGGTCTGGCCGCGCGCCTGGTGCCCGGGAGTTTGCACCCATACCCCTGGATGAAGAGCAGCTGGCCGGTGAACGCTGGTTGAAGGCACTCTCGGCTGGGGGTAACGGCCAGGACATGGTAGGTAAGGGCGCATTGGCAGCGGAACCTCAAGGCACGAGCGCTGGCCAAGTTCCCGTAGCTCAGGGTGCATCAACTGCGGGCTTTGAAAGCATGAGCGGCGGCCCGAAGGGGGCGGTTACAGGGGAACCGACCAGCCAGGAGGCAGGGCGTGGTATCATCCTGCAGCCAGCTGCATCCGATGGTGAAGGATCGGGGCTGGAGAAGGGCGACAACCTGGGCTTCTGGGCCCGGCTTAGGGCCTGGCTGGTCCTAGGGAGGCAAACCCTGGTGGCCGTCCGGCGCTGGATTGGGTTGACCTGGCAGCGTGTCAAGTTGCTTAGGCAGGCAACTACCACCGGGAGAAGCCTACTTTTAATCTCTGCCCTTCTGGTGATTGCCTGCTCCCAGTTTGGCACCCAGAGCGCTGATTCCCTCTTGGCCTTATTCATTGATCATATCTATGCTGGCTCGCGGCTCAACCTGGTGGTGGCTTTGGCTTTTGCCCTGTCTGCTGCTGCCAACCTCTTAATGGCTCCAGTTTTTGGCCGGTACGGCGACCGGTACGGCCACTGGCGCATCCTGCATTTTTCCTTGGTGGGCATGGCCATCACGGTGGGGCTGCAAGCCCTGAGCGCCAACGCTGTCCAGCTCCTGGTCTTGCGCACCCTGTCCGGACTGTTTGCTGCCGGCATCCTCCCCAATGCCCACGCCATCATTGGTAACCTAACTCCGGAAGCTAGGCGAGGCCACGCCTATGGGGTAGCCGGGAGCGTTACGGCGGTAGGCAACTTCCTGGGGCCGATGACAGGTGGCATCATAGCGGCGCTGATGGACCTGCGGGCGGTATTCTGGGTGACGGGGGTGTTGCTCCTGGCGGCGGAGGTAGCCGTCCGGGCTATGACCCGGGTCGAAGCCAGAAGCTGAGGTTAGGGGTTGGAGACAGGCTTTTCTGAGCTGCCAGGCTAGGCCACCTGGGGCCGTGGGGCCCTTTCGCTGCCCCAACGTTCAAGGCTATGGCTTGCAATGCTAGGGTCGGTATCTTACAATGGCTTCGGAATAAAAGCAGGCTTATGGGGCTAGTGGAAAGCAGGGTGTCCATGCCGACGGAAGCCAAAAAAGCATTCTCCACTCATTTGGTAGACCAAGCCCGCCAACGGAAGCGGGAGGAAAGGGAAAAGGCTAGGCTTGCCTATATCCGGCGGGTAGCCCAAAGTCTGGACGCACTTTCTGAGCTGGTATCATTTAGGGAGGCTTATATATTCGGTTCCCTCACTAAGGCTGGCAGTTTTCGGCCTGGAGTTTCCGATGTGGATATAGCTATCGCCGGGCTAAGGGATGAAGACTTCTTTAAGGCAGCCTCCTTTTTATCCCGGGAATTGGGGATTGAGGTAGATCTGATCCAACTGGAGGGTCATCGCCTGGAGCCGGAGATCAAGAAGGAGGGCCTCAAGTGGACCAAGGGCAGTTTGCCATCTTAGATGCGGCCATCCGTAAACAAGTTATGCTCATAGAACAAATCTACAACCGGGTTGAGAAAAGAAAAGGTGCTGAAAGTGCAGTTGAGCTTGAAAGCCTGGGCTATCAGTTACATAATCTCTACTGCGCCTTTGAAGACCTATTTAAAATTGTGGCTGAAGCCTTTGAGAATCATATTGAAGATGCTAGCCGCTATCATACCCAGCTGCTGTGGAAAATGTCCTTAGAAATCGAGGGAGTACGGCCGGCACTGCTCTCAGAAGAAGCCGTTCGCATGCTGGATAATCTGCGATCGTTTCGGCACTTTTTCCGCCATGCCTATAGTTATGAACTTGACCGGCGGAAGCTTAAGATTGTCCTTGAGGATGCCCTAAGGCTTCGCGGCCTTTATCGTTTGGACGTGGAAAGGTTCCTGAACCTGTGTAATCCGGCTACAAACAGAAGCAAAGGTAAGAATCAGTGCTAAGAAAGGTCGGAGAGGATGGCTTATAACGTAGTTGGGATTGTACAAAGGAACGAGCCAGTGAAGGCGACAAGTTTCGCCGAGGCGGCACCTGCCGCTTATTATTATATGGAAGTGTTTTTGCCCGAGGTGGCGCTTGAGGCCAAACCAGGGCAATTTGTTCACCTCCGCTGTGGGGAAGGGATCGATCCCTTCCTGCGCCGGCCGCTAAGCATAGCCGGAGTTGACCGGGGAGAAGGCCTGGTGAGGTTTCTTTATCAAGTCAAGGGGGAAGGTACTCGCTGGCTGGCCCGGCGCCGGGCGGGCGACCGCCTGGATGTCATCGGACCCTTGGGCAACGGTTTTGAAGCCTTCAGCCAGCCGGGCCAGCCTGGCTCAGCCATCCTGGTGGCCGGCGGGATAGGGGTGGCCCCCCTACTGTTTCTTGCCCAAGAAATGCAGTTTCAACAGTATTGTCGGGAACGGGCCCAGCAAGTGGGTGCAGGAACATCTCTACGGCCCGTGGCCCTCTTGGGGGCCCGAACTGCCGGCCTGCTTCTAGGGGCAAAAGAGCTGGAGGAGATGGGGTGTCAGGTACTGGTTGCCACCGAAGATGGTAGCGCCGGCTTTCATGGGCTAGTAACTGAACTCTTAGAGCGAACTTTAGAGGACCACCTAGCTGATCATAGCCAGAACCCGGGCGATGGCGAGGTAGCTGTCTATGCCTGCGGTCCTCGCCCCATGTTGGCGGCGGTGGCCCGGCTCTGCCAACAATACCATCTGCCCGGTTGGGTCTCCTTGGAGGAGCGTATGGCCTGTGGCCTGGGGGCCTGCCGGGGCTGCGCGGTCAAAGTGCATCGGAAAGACGCCCAAACTGAGGCCGATTATACAGAGTTGGGGTATACATATGTTAACGTGTGCAGTGAGGGACCGGTTTTCTCGGTAAATGAGGTTATTTGGGAAGAGGCAGAGGCGGCAACCCCAGGGGGCGAGCTGCCCGGGACAAGCTTAACAGCTTCAGCGGGTACTATCCTTACGCCTGGTTCCCCGGCCTCAGCCAGGCCAGCTTCGAGGGCAAAAGAATTTGGCTCTTTTCCGCCTGAACCTTCTCTGGCGGTGGAGATTGCCGGCCTCAAGCTCAAGAATCCCGTCATGTCAGCTTCTGGAACCTTCGGCTTTGGCGAGGAGTATGAGCAGTTCATGGATCTCAGCCAACTTGGTGCGATCGTGGTTAAGTCGGTTACGCTGGAGCCCACCGTTGGCAACCCTCCGCCTCGGGTCTGCGAAACCCCAGCCGGCATGCTCAACTCCATCGCTTGGCAAAACCCGGGTCTGGACGTTTTCCTCAAGAAAAAACTTCCTTTCCTGCGTCAATTTGAGACCCCGGTGATAGTCAACGTGGCCGGCCGGACGGTGGAGGAGTACGCCGAGGTGGCCCGGCGGCTGGACGGAGTGGAGGGGGTAGCAGCCCTCGAAGCCAATATCTCCTGCCCTAACGTCCGCGAGGGCGGAGTAGCCTTCGGATCCGACCCCGATATGGCCGCCCAGGTGACCCGAGCTATGCGCCAAGCTAGCTCCCTGCCCTTGATTGTCAAGCTCTCCCCCAATGTAACTGATATTGCTTTGATCGCTCGCCGGGTGGTGGATGCGGGGGCTGATGCCTTGTCCTTGATCAACGCCCTTACTGCCATCGCCATTGATCCGGAGGCCCAACGCCCCATACTGGGCAATATCATTGGCGGGCTGACTGGGCCGGCCATCAAGCCGGTGGCGCTATATATGGTGTGGCGGGTGGCTCAGGCGGTGAAGGTGCCCATCATCGGCATGGGCGGCATCGTTAAGGCCGCTGACGCAGTGGAGTTCTTGCTAGCAGGGGCTACGGCGGTGGCGGTGGGCGCGGGTACATTCGTTAACCCCCGGACCATTCCGGAAGTAATAATTGGCCTCAAAGAGTATTTGCTCCGGCACGGCTTGACCGATGTCCGTCAGCTGATTGGGGCCCTCAAGCCGCCAACCAGCTCCTAGGTGTTGCCAGTGGGCGGTTAACTCCGCTGCAGGTGGTGTAAGCACAACTAACGGAAGCAAGGTGGAGAACATGAACGCAGAACAAGTAATGGCGATCCTAAAAGCAACTGGAGCTGTGAGCGAGGGGCATTTCCGATTAACTTCGGGAAAACATAGCGACTTTTATATTCAGTGTGCCCGGCTAATGCAACATCCGGAAAAAGCGGAGCCAGTCTGCCAGGCTCTAGCAGATCAATTTCGGGCCGGCACTGCCGCTGGCTCCAATCCCTCCCAGGCCATTGAGGTTGTAATTGGACCAGCTACGGGCGCCATTCTCATGGCCTATGAAGTGGCCAGAGCTCTAGGGCCGGGGGTGCGCGCCATGTTTACCGAGCGGGAAAACGGAGTCATGACCTTGCGCCATGGCTTTAGTCTGGCACCAGGGGAGCGGGTGCTGGTGGTGGAGGATGTGGTCACCACTGGTGGCTCGGTCCAGGAAGTGATAGATGTGGTCAAGGGGGCCGGGGGCCAAGTGGTGGGGATAGGCGCCCTGGTTGATCGTAGCGGAGGCACAGTGCGGTTTGAGGTCCCCTTTAAAGCCCTAGCCACCATTACTACCAATGTCTATGAACCTGAAGACTGTCCCTTGTGCCGGCAAGGGCTACCGGCGGTGAAGCCAGGAAGCCGGCAAGTATGACCCGGCGGCTCCCGGGCAACTGCCTTGCTTGACCTTGTGCCGGGTGACATTGAGCCGGGGTTAAGCAGCTATTAATTGCAGTAAGTTAAGGCTGGCTACCCGGTTGGCAATTAGAGTACTTTAGGAACTCCCTGCCGGTTTGCTTCTGCGTTAGTTGGCTATCTAGGTCAGCATCTGCGAACTGAGACTCAAGATGACCTAGTTGAACTTAAGTTTTCTTAAATGAGACGCTTGACCAAATGGCGAAAATTAGTATCCCGAGCCCTAGCAAAGCTAGCGTGATGGGGCATGGCAGCTGGTAGCCCAGGGGATTGGGGATATTGAAGAATAAGAGCACTGCATCTACGACCAGTAAGATCCCTGCCAGCACCAGTAGGATTCTAGAAAGCAAGAGCATTGTGCTCACCTCCTTGCTTGCCTCCTAGGGTAGCCAGCCTCAAGCGCGTTGCCCTGAAAGACCTTGGCCTAGATAAACCTGGGCCTGATCAGTTTTGGCCTGTGCTAGCGGTGAACGTGAGTATATGATTCCACTGTACTTTATGAGGTTGCCGGCCCAAGTAGAACTATATCCAAGCTCCTGGGTGCTCCAGGTGGCCCTGGTTAGGCTTTTGCTCTTAACCCCCTCCCAGGGGTGAGATCACTGAGATTTGGTCGCCCTCCTCGAGATCGACATCCAGCCCTGCCGGCAGGTCCACCCGGTTACCGTTAATCATGATTACCGGCTGGGCGCCCCGGCGGATAGCTT
>JACIYF010000049.1 GCA_014360065.1 Clostridia bacterium
AGACCGCCTCCCCTATCGGGCCATTGCACCCGCCGGTCAATCCGCTAACGGTGCCCTGCCGGATATGCTCTATGATAGGCCTGTGCACCGGGAAAAACGCGCTGGAAGCCACAGTGAGATCGCCAATGCCCATTTCCGCAATCGCCTGCATAGTCAGGTTCAAAACCCGGTCACCGTTTCTCAGGTGATGGTGGAAGCTTATGGTCATTCCATTCCTGAGACCAACAGCCTCAAGCGCTTCCCTCAGCGTTCCCAGCACCTTTGCGTCAGAGATTCCGCCCACGTTTTGCCCCTCCAATGGCTTCCAATCTCGTCCGGGCAGAGCGCGCTCTGCCTTTACACTATTCTTCAGGCTGCAGCCTCAGCCTCCTCTCAGGACGTCTCGCCAGCCGCCTCCAGGATCTGCATAGCCTGCAGTATGATCGGCCGGTCGACCATTTGTCCGCTAACGACTCCAACCCCCGCGCCGGAACCAGCCTGGCCCACAGATTCCACAACCTGCCGGGCCCACTCCACCTGCTCCGGCCGGGGCTTATATGCCTCGTGCACTATGCCAATCTGGGCCGGGTGGATTACCGAGCGCCCGTTAAAGCCCATTTCCGCCGACCGGATGCAATCAGATCTGAAAGAATCAGCGTCATCCACGACCGCAAACACAGTATCCCAGGCAGCAACTCCAGCAGCCCTGCAGGCAAGAATGATTTCCCAACGGAAATGGTCCAGATTTGCGCCGCGACTGCACCCAATGGCCAGTCTTAAGTCCTCTCCACCCCATGACAGCCCCCGGATGAGAGGCGAGGCGCTGGCAATCGCGTAAGCATTCAGAATGCCCAGCGGACTCTCAATCACCGGGCTAAGCGCAACCGAGGGGCAGTGGCAGCCTTGTATTACCTCAACTACCTCCATGACCTGCTCAGGCCGCTCGAGTTTGGGAATTCTTACTCCATTTACCCCCCAGGGTAATACCGCTTTAAGGTCCTCTCGTCCGCCTTTATCCAGACTATTGATCCTCACCCAGACCTCCGAGCCTCCAAACTCAGCACTGGCTACTGCCTCTGCCACTAGGTATCTGGCCTCCAGCTTGTGAGCCAGATCCACCGCGTCCTCCAGATCGAGGACAACAGCATCGGCCCTATACCTGCCGCTGTTCGCTATCATGTGGGGTCTGTCACCTGGCACATAAAGGAGCGACCTTAAAAGCTTTTTCTGCGGCCGACAATGCTTCCCTGGCCCACCTGCAGGAAAGTCATCGACTGCTCCGGCCGAGACAAGAGCTGCTCTCACGCGCGCTCGCACCACCCAGTCGAAGGCACCGTTAAACCAGATATCCAGCCGGCCACCGGCCCCGCACAGAGCAAGGACCTCTTCTGCCACCTGCCGGACCGCGGACTCGAAGCGATTGCTCATGGGTCCCTGGATAAAAACCCCTGGCGTACCCTCGAGGTCATAAACTACCTCGCAGTCACCCCGGTCACGCGTACCTACGGTTACTGCCATAATAAAAACACCACCTTTCAAAAGCAGGTATCCATCCTTGGACCGGCAGAGGGGCCCGGCACCTCCTAGAGCGCCGGGTCCGCCCGACGGCCCATGGGCGTGAATATACCCGTAAGCACCAGCACTGCACTCAAAGAAGCTGGCTCCGGTAGACTATTACCCCGGACTTGACTGTAAGCACCGGAACCAATACCGTGGAAGCGGTAAGAGCTGCGCCGGCAGAGTCGTAATAGGTTCGTCCGGCGCGCTCCATCTTAAACACTGCTACATCAGCCGCTGAACCCTCCTTCAGGGTACCGCACCCATTGCCGAGCCCCATCAGCCTTGCAGGAACGGTGCTGGCACGGTAGATGCAGTCTCCCAGACTCAATCCCATGGCCAGGTACTTGGAAAGAACGTGCGGCAGGTTGTATACCTTAGGCAGCCACATGGTCTTCGCCGTAAGGTCCGTACTTATCACGTCGGGGAGAAAACCCTGTTCGATCGCCTTTCGGGCCACCTCAAAGCTAAAGTGGTTGTTGCCATTAGCAGCGTCAAAGAAAACTCCTCTCTTCCGGGCTGCCCAAACCTGCTCCTTGATACAGCCTGCAGGGTCAAGTATGGTGTCGCCACGCCCGTGATAAACATGTGCCACAATGTCGCCCGGACGTAGAAGCTGCAGGATCTCCTCAAGCGGGCAGGGCGGATTAGTTACATGGACGACAAGGCGGGTGCCGCTCCTTTCAGCCGCTTCCAAACCCGTACGAAGGAGCTCCAAGCCGTCCCCGGGAACCACGCCCCGGCTAAGCCTCAGTTTTACCCCCAGCAGCCGGTCGCGGTGAGCAGCGATTTCCCGCGCCAGCCTCTCAACATCTGCCGCTGCTACCTCACCCCGGCCAACTGCTGCCTCAAGCCCCTCGGGAAAAAGGTAAACAAGAGCCCGCGAAGTGATGATGGTCTGCGACAGGCTGAGCAAAAGGAGCTCAAGGTCGGCTACTCCGGCGCTCCCGGCTTCAACTGCGCCTGTAACCCCGGTGGGCAGGTAAGTTGGGTCAGGAAAGATGCCCAGTGACGACTTCTGCCAGAAGAAGTGGGCGTGGAAGTCGATGAGCCCTGGAGTAATCACATACCCCCGGCAGTCAACTACCTCGCGGGCTCCCTCCCCTGCAACCTCCCGGCCGCAGCAGGCAATCCGGCCACCGGCGATTCCGATATCAAGCACTTCATCGATACCCTGGAGAGGATCAACTACACGACCACCCCTCAGTAGAATGTCCAGCATCTTCCCGGCGTTACCTCCCCAATTCTTTTTCTCTTTCCAGGTCCTCTGCAGACCCATACCTGTCCTTTATTTCCTCTTCGGTCAAAAACATAGCCTCCATGGCCCGGATCTCCGGAAGGCCTATGAGCTTGTTGAACTCGCTGAACGGGATCAGCCGATCCTGCAGGTATCTGTTGGTGCCGTCACGCTTGAGCTGGTTAAGCGCCTCCAGGATGCCCTTGGCGGCGGCGTACGTGGTCATCACAGGCACGCTCACCCGGGCAAACCCCATTTCTTGAAGCTCTTTAAATGTCAGGAGGGGAGTGCGGCCGCCGTCCAGCATATTAACGCTCAGCTTGATGCCTGCTTTGATCAGTGTGTCTGCATAATACTTTAGCTCCTCAACGTCCTGGGGGGCCTCGATGAAGATGAGGTCAGCCCCGGCCTCCCAGTAGGCGCGGGCGCGGCGCACGGTTTCCTCAATACCGTAAACCGCCCTGGCGTCGGTCCGGGCGTTGATAACAAAGTCCTTGTCCTTCCGCGCCCACGCGGCAGCCTCAATCTTCTTGACCATCTCTTCGAGCGGAATAACCTCTTTTCCGGACATATGGCCGCACCGCTTCGGCCACACCTGGTCTTCAAGGTTCACGCCCGCCGCACCAGCAAGCTCGAGCTCGCGAACAGTCCTGACCACGTTGATGGGGTTGCCATACCCGGTGTCGCCATCAGCCATTACCGGAATGTCAACGGCCTGAACTATATTTTTCGTATGAATCAGCATCTCTCCAAAAGAAAGCAGCCCTACATCCGGCTGACCCAGAAGGCTGGCCGAAAACCCGTACCCGGTGCACTGCACGGCCTTGAAACCCGCATACTGCACCAGCTTGGCCGAGATGCAGTCGTAAGCTCCCGGCATTACCAAAATCTCCTCATCATTCAGCAGCTTCTTAAGCAAAGTAGTCTTCTTCAACTAAGCTACCTCCCTACCGCGATTCAGATTGTGTTGTGTTGGCTGGTTCCAAGTTCATTACCACAGCCCGACTAGCCTCCAGTAAGGCATGCCTATTACCAGATAGACCAGACTGCTAAAAGCCACCACGATAATACCGATCTTCCACCAGGTTGCCTGGTCCACATAGCCCGTGCCAAACAAAACGGGGCCCAGAGCGCCACCGTAATGGGTCAGCAACGATCCAAACCCTGAAGAGAAGGCAATCAGCAGGGCAGCAACCATGGGGCTGACATTAGCCGATAGCGCCATCGAGTAAAGGACCGGGATGAATGACGCTACATACGCGGCCGTGGACGCAAACAGGTATCGCACCACCAGGCTGAGCACGAGGAGGAAAAGCAGCACCAGCACGTGGTTCCACCCGGCAAGTCCCAGGCTGCGGCCCAGAACGTCCGCCAGCCACTCAAAGAACTTGGCATCGGATAGAGCAGAAGCAAGGCCAACAATGCCGCCATACCAGATGAGCGTGCTCCAGGCCCCCCCAGAAGTGAGGACCGAGTCCCACTTTGTAACCCCGAGTACCAGGCACAGGGCAACAAAAGCCACGGCAATCATAGTGGCATCTATGCCGGTAACCTGAGTTGTAGCCCAGGCGACAATGGCCAGGATGAACAGCACCGCCAGCGCCATTTCCTGCCACTTCATCGCTCCAAGCTCGGCAAGCCCGCTCTGGGCAATGCGAGCGCTATCAGAAACCTGCCTGATCTCTGGAGGATATACCTTGTAGACCAGCCACGGAAGGGCGAATAGGATGAGCAGGCCAGGAACAGCTGCCGCCATGGCCCATACGCCCCAGTTGAGGTCGACGTGAAGAATCTTAGCCGCAAAGGAAGCTACCAGGGCGTTGGGAGCCATAGCCGTCAGAAACAGGGTTCCTGTGGTCAGGCTGATTTGGTACATCAAGATGGTAAGGTAGGAGCCAATCTTCCGACCAGTCGGCCCCGGCTCGGAGCCCAGGGTGGCCGCTAGGCTCCTGAATATCGGGTATACCACTCCCCCGGAACGGGCGGTGTTGGACGGGGTGGCGGGGCTGATTATCAGGTCTGTGACCGCTGCCACGTACCCCACCCCGAGCGTCGACTTTCCAAAGTACTTGAGGAGAACGTAAGATATCCTTTTCCCCAGGCCGGTGTCGATAAATGCCTGACTCAAGAGAAATGCTGAGAAAACAAGCCATACCGTCGAATTGCCAAACCCGGCTAGGGCGAGCTTCGGGCTGTTGAAGAGCAGGCCAGCCACAGCAACTGCAAGAAGCACAATCACTGGCTCTGGAAACGGCCGGAGAATTATCCCCAGCATGGCCCCAGCGTAAATCGCAAACATGTGCCATGCTTTAACCTCTAGGCCGGATGGAGTTGGACTGAACCATATGGCTATCGGCACCACAATTACCAGGAACAGCTTCCACCAACCATTCTTATTCATGAGATTCTGCCCTCCTAGCTTAGGTTTTAAAACGACAGCCCCTGAGCCTGTTCCATTGGCTCTGCCCATTGCCATGTGATGAAAATTATTTTCACTAGACGGGTACTATTCACCTCCTTTTTGTTTTTTCGGCAATGAACTGCTTCAGTTTCTGAACCCCAGGCTCCGGGAAACTGCCTCTGCGCCCTCAATTATGGCCCTCACGTATGCCCCGACTCGCTCTTCGGTGTAGCGAAACGAAGGGCCCGACATGGAAAGCGCTGCGACAGCGCTGCCAGTTGTGTCGAAAACCGGAGCAGCTACTGCAGAGACTCCCTCCTCGCGTTCCCCGTGGCTTACAGCATAACCTTTTTCCCTTATCCGCTCGAGCTCCCCTCTGTCAACTGTGTACCCCTCAGTGCTTTCCACCTGAGACCTGACAGAGTCGTTGAGGTAGGCAAGTAGAACTTTTCCCGCTGCTCCTCTAGTGAGTGGAAGCTGTTCACCTACCTCAACCACCCGGCGTAGCCTTAAGGGACTGTTCACCCTTTCTACGCAGACTCTCTTGCCGCCAATTGCCATGTAAAGCGACACGCTCTCCCCGGTCTTCGCTACAAGATCCTTCATTACAGGTAAAGCAACTTTCCTCACGTCCAGATGCTTAAAGCTCTTGCTGCCAAGCAGCGCTACAGACGGTCCTAGCGAATACCTGTTAGTTGCGCCGTCCCGCATCAGATATCCTCTTTCAGCCAGCGTGGACACCAGCCGGTAGACGGTACTAGCCGGGAGGTCAATTCTTTCAGCTATTTCCATCAGCGTTAAATCAGTCGTATTTGTAAAGCACTCCAGGATATCGAGAGCTCGCTCTACTGCTCTCACAGGTCTTTGCTCTGATGGCAACCAGCTTCACCTTTCCATTCTATGAAAATAGTTTTTATTATGTGCGAATATAATACTTCTGCACTCGACAAGAATCTCCTTCTAAACATTTCAAAGAAAATACTTTGGTTCCCCTGGCAGACGCCGGAGTAGCAAGGTCCGCTAGATACGCAACCGTGAAAAGGAACAGCAACCACCGTAAGCGAATAGACCGCCTGGGGTTGTCCAAATAAATGCTCCGCGCTCGTTCCATGTCGCTTCGCACCATTATTACCGTTTCACTTTAAGAGCCCCAGGCAAAACAGAGATACCGGCCAATAGCATGTGGCGGTCAAAAGAAAAAATCGCATCGATCTCTGAATTAGACTGGAGAATTGCTAGAGTAAGGGCATCGACGTAGGAAATGTCTTGGTCCTCAAAGCGGTAGATTATCTGGCGGGCCTTTTTCTCCAGTTCTCGGTCCGGGTAGACTACAGAGAGCAAACCCTGCGCTTCCGCTTCTTCCACATATCTCAGCCACTGCCTGGCTTGTTGCCCTCCAAGGTGATACAGGATCCATGCATAGCTTTCGCTAATGACAGGTAAAGAAGTAATCCGCTGGATGTCTCGGGAAAGGGCGCGGTAAAATTCGACCGCGCGATCATGGTGCATATCGTTTCGATCAGCCAAAGCAACAAAGCCGCCGGTATCGATAAAGAGTTTAGTAAACATGGTCATAGATTTCATCGTGGTTCACAGAACCAGTGCCACGTCCCTTGCTAGCTCCAATGCCAACAGTTTTCAAGATGGGATCGTCCTCGCTCTTAATCCCATGCTCCTTCAAGTACGCTTCAAGCGCCTGCCGTATGATTTCCGATTCGGATAGTTTTTTAGCCGAACACACTTGTTTCATGATCCTGTCCATGTCGGGTGGGATATAGACTTGTTTCCGTACCAACTCCACTGTTGCCACCTCCACAGAACAACCCTCTAGCCCTACTTCAACATTAAAACACAGAAGAGACTACCGTTGCAAGCAATATATCAGCTTCGATCTGACCGTTGGTACAGACTGGCTACCACGTAGTTTTGACCATTACACCAGCACCTCCCTACCGTGGGCGCAGGGTAGGGGATCGCCCATAAGCTGATGCCTACCCAAGGGGGTCAAAATTCAATGCAAAAAAGGGGTCAATTTGCTTGGTACTTAAGCCGATACGGCGCAGCTTGGCGTCTACCTCTATTCTTAGCTCAACATAAGGAAACTCTTCGGCCCAGCGTTTTTCCAGATCAGCCCACACCATGGGGTATTTGCGATGGATAGCCTCGCCAAATTCAAAAATGTCTGTTCCCCAACCTTGAGCTTTTTGGACTGCGGCTCGGATTTCCCTTTCTATCGCCTCGGATTGGCTTGCTCCAGGAGCTGAAACTGTTGGGGCTGGGTCAGGTCGGCGTTAGCCATTTGCTCTCCGATATTGCCCTCCTCTTCCACCTTAACCGTGATGCCAAGCCTTCCGGCTTCAATTCTTGGCTCGACCTTGCTGCTGACCCGGATGATCTCCAGGCTGATTCTCCCCTCATGGCCCCCCTGGTGCGGGAACGACCAGAATGCCGCTCTGGACCTTCCCCAAGACCCACAACAGGCCACGGGTTTCGGCATTATCCAGCCAGCCAACCAGCTTGTCTTTCTTGAACACTGCTGTACCGCCGGCCCTAAGGCGCAAGACCTTCTTTCCTTCCTTATCTCCTCCTTGCTCTTCCTGCTTTTCCTCGGAGAAAACCTCAATAGCAGTAGCGAAGGGATGGCTACTCTTGCTGGTCAGTCTCACCAGGAAATCATTTAGGGTAACCTTTGGCACCATGGAAGTTGCTACCCCAGCTCGAATCAGGCCTTCTATAGCGACAGCCGAAATCTTCTCCTGGGCATGTTCGGCCCGGAGCGCAGGAGCTGCTGGCCCCCTGGCTACAGCTATCAGGGTCCGGCGACGGGCTTCGCCGTCCCGGTTAAACCAATCTAGAAAAGGAGCAAGGCCAGCTCTGGCTGCCTCCTCCCCAACGATGATAACCCGGTTGAAGGGCCAAAAAGCTTGCGAGCAGTGACAAAGGCAAAATTGCGGACCGCATCAAAGATGGTTTTTGCAGAACTCTCAGCTACCCAGACCCCTTTTGAGCCTTCCGTCCCTCCCATGCGGCCAGCAGGAGGTTTGACTTCGTCTGGCTTCAATATCTGCACCGTCAGGGTAACTCGGTCCGCAGCCTGGTCTTGGTCAATGCCAGCAGCCATAACCATGGCTAGGGTGTTCAGCTCCCGGCGGTTCTAGCAGCCGTTAGTCAGTAGGGCCAGGCTAGAAATGAGTATGATTGCCAGGATACGCTTTCTCGCGGCTATACTCCGCCCCCTATCTTCCGTACCAAAGCTGCCAATAACATAAGATAGGGAAAGAAAACAAGAAAAATGGCCGTATATGGAGGAACAATTCGAGTCAGAAATTCGTTAAGTTCAGCCAGGTTGTTGAATAGCAGGAAGGATAAGCTAACGATTATTATCCCCAAAGGCGCTACTGTTGGTTTATAATCCTCCAAGCCTAGGACCTGGATAATACCCAGACTTGCCAGGTAGTAAAAGGTCGCGATGGCGATGAATGAGCTAAGAACCCATATACTCATGTGAATAGCGTCAATTCGTTCCAGGAAGTTACCAACCTCGATCATGTGCATAGCGCTGAAGAAGGGAAAAGTCATGTTCTTGGGTTCTACTTCCTCAAACAGGCCAAGCACTGCCACCTGAGCGAGAACCGAAAAAAGGTGATAATGGCGATGCCTAAAATGGCAGCCTGGTTTCGCTTGCTGGGTTCGCTTAGGTACGGGCTAATCATGGCCAGGAAAACAATCTCTACGTATCGAAGAACAACAGCAATACTGCCATAAAGGTTGGGAAGGAACCCCTTTTCCATAACCGGCAGTAGATTTTCTAGGCGGACATCTTTAGCCAGCAAGAGGACCACCAAGCTGACGGAAAAAAAGACGAAGGGCCCAATAAGCTCCACCATGCGGCCAATAACTTCAAGACCGCTTCGGACAGCTACGGCAGCCAGAACAGCCATAGCCACACTAAATACCACCGGTGGGGTTTCGGGCATGGTTACGCTGGTGAAGAGCTCGGTAAATTGCCTCAAGTAGATGGCGCCTAAGTGAACAAAAAACCATATGTACAAGAGGCCGATAATCTTGCCCATGGGCCCTAGCAAGGCTTGACAATACTGAACCAAGGTTTGCTGCGGGAATCTCCGGGCAAGAGCGAGGAGCGGTAGTAACAGAAGAGGGGAAAGCAGCATTGCCCCGAGCGCGTTTAACCATACGTCATGGTTAGCCGGGGGTGCGGTAAAGAGTGCCGGATAAGTAATTATTATACCAGGGAGCCCGGACCAGAACATCTTTCAGGTTGCCCGCGGTGGCGCCTCACCTCTGCCACCAACTGCTCGTCAGCTATATCCTTCAGGTAAACCAAGCAGACTGTGGTCTTGCTTTGGCGGCCTAAGGCCATTTGTTCCAACTTGAGCTGGGCGTTTTTAGCCTGCGCCTTATGAGAGAAAGATTGGTGCTCAAAAGCTCAGTGAAACCTTCCCGCGATCCTCAGACGACCACTTCGGTCTCAGGCTCAGAGATAGGGCGCTTTTCAAAACCCTGGGTGCCAGCCAGCAAGGCACTATTGGAGCCCTGCACAAATAAGACCGTACCGCCTTCGAGAACGCCATCTAATGCTTCCGGGATGGTCTGAAGGTCGCGGATCTCGGCAATGCTTACAACATGTCTCTTTAAGTAGCTTAAGAAATCAGTGGCGCCAGCTTCCCCCGGCTGCATTTGGAAGCGAGCTTCTTTCATCAGGGAGTGGATGATGTGTTCGTTGATCGCCTCCTTATCGGCCAAGCCTTTAATGCACGCGAGAGCAACGTCAAAGGGCGGGGAACCAACGGTGAACTCGCACACGATCAGATCGTGGGCGTTAGCGAAGGTCCTCTCAATGATCGTAAGATTAGTTTTTAGGTTCCGGGATATAGGCTCCGCCTGCTGAGCTGGTCTAGGGCTGTGGGAAAACAAGCTGCGGAACATTTTTCCTAACGTAACCGCTCTCTCCCCCACAATTTAAAGTAAGTTTAAACCATTGAAGGCTATATTATGTGACATCCTCCCCCCAATAAATCGGGGGCATCCCGTCGCGGGATGGCGGCTGCTCAACCGCAGGTTAGCCAGCATTCCCCGGTTTGCCCGGATCATCACCTTGGCCTTTAGGGGTGCCACGCTCCCCTTTCTCCCGGGGTCATGCCCCGAGAGCATCGAGCGCTCTAGCGGCAATGTTCAAAGCCCCAACCCTGTCCGCATCGGACTGGTACCCGCACCTGACGCACTTGAACCAGGCATGGGTTTTCCGGTTGTAGCGGGAAACATTCCCGCACCGCGGACAGGTCTTGGAAGTCTCCTTGGGGTCGACGTAGATTACGGACACCCCGGCAAGGGCGGCCTTGTATTCGATGAACGAAGCCAGCTCCCGAAAGTTCCAGCCCGACATCATGCGGTTGAACTTCTTGGAGCCTTTGGCCCGTTCCCGGATGCCCAGCAGGTTTTCCAGCGCAATGGCCGCGCTTTTGGCCTTCGCTATCTGCACGATACGCCTGGAAAGGCAGTGGTTGATGGAGCGCATCCACCTGCGCTCGCGGCCGGCTTCCCTCTTCACGCGGGAAAGCCTGCCCGCCCGCTGGAGCGCGGATCTTCTTTCAGCCCAGCGCTCTTTTCGCCACCTTATCTTTCGCCCGTCAAAGAACACGTTGTTGGACAAAACGGCCAGCTTGACGATGCCAAAATCGACCCCGATTACGCTGCCCGGCTCGTTGAGACATGTTTCGTAGACGAGGGATATGGCCACGTACCACTCGCCGCTTTTATCCTGCCATATCTCCATGGACCCCTGGCGGCAGGAACCTCCTGCCAGATCCTGGAGCTTTTTGATGTGGTATACAGAAACGGCAAGGGGCACGGCTATCTGGCTCCTTCCGGAGGACGCGGGAAATTTAATAACCCACGTTCCGGAGGGAAGCTGGTGGAGGGAGTAGCAGTCCTGTCGCACCATTACCGGAACTGTCCGGTTAAATTTGGGCAGGCTAGCCTTTTTGCCCCTTTGCTTGCGGGAAAGGTAGGAGCGCCTGGCGGACAGCGCTTTGAGCATGGCGCACTGGAGTGTGCCCCGGTTGAGGTCGAACAGCTCACATGCCTGCCGGTAGGTTTTACGGTTTAAATGGGCGCGGCTGGTGGTGTCAAGAGCCTCGGCCTGCTCCAGGAACCAGGAGCACGCCTGGCGGTAGGTTTCCAGCATGCGGGCCATCTTCTCCAGCTTGCCTCTGTTGGGAGGCAGGAGCTTCACCTTGAGGGTCACCGTCTGCATTCAACATCTCCTCCAGCCTGCTTAAATTATAGCAAGACCGGAGAGAAAAACCAGGCCGCCATTCATCCCCCGGTTGAAACCGGGGGCATTCTGGCGGGGCTTTTGTAAGCGAGTAAACAACTTGGATTTGGAACACCTAATAATCCAGTATTCAGTTCCATGGAAAGGCAATTAGGCTGGTCACGGGAGTGCGTCGGGTGCGGTGTCCATAAGATTGGAGCGTTCTTTTGGGCTCTACTCAGGGGAGTTGGCGTCTGTCAGCCTCTGCCTCTGCCTGCAATCAAGATCCACGCCGCGCTAGGCCTTCACCTTAGATCCGGATTTCCCTCCCCAGCGCCGACGAAGACCCGCCGCGGCGTCTGCCTTCGCGCTCTAGATCTCTGGCTGCTTCTCTCTTTTTATTTATTAAGGCAGTGCACATTCCTCCCGAGAAGTCGCGCCCATGTTCTCTCCAACCCGCAGGCAGATGATCGAAATACAAGAGGTCGGCAAGGGGATCTCACGCGCACGACCGAAACCGACCCCGCGGGCCGGACAGCACGCGGCAGATGCTCAGGTTGATGTCCTCATTACGCCTGATCTCCTGAAGCTCGAGATCGGTAGCCCACGGCCCCCGGGGCGCAATCTCGCCGCAGACGTCAGCGCCCACCAGCTCGTACCGACCGCAGACCCATGAGAGCAATCTCAGCAATGCGGCAAGAGTTAGCTTCCCGGAACCCCAGTATGTGCTCGCCTCGGCCAAAACGTCCTTGTCTATGGACACGTACACCCGCCTGGTGGGAACAGAAATCTTGGCAATGACTTGCTCGGAGCTTTTCGGAGGCACCCACAGGACATTGCTTGGCAGGTCACCCCTGTCCTCAGGACCGATCAGGACCGTTTGATGCACCCCGGGCAACTTCAGGGCTTCCGCCAGCCAAGAACCGCAAGACACGTAGCCCTCCGGGGCAGGAAGATAGTCGCCATGGCCGTCAAAGACCACCAGGCCCAGGGGCTCGGAAGCGCAGCGCCTTATCAGGTGGTAGGAGAGGTGGTGGAAGCTGCCGTCCCCAAGAAACACCAAGCCTGGCGGCAGGCTATCGAGAACCCTTCCCACTTGCGAGAAGACGTCCCTGCGGCACAGGTACTTCAGGCCGCGTGGGTCAACGCTTATCTCCGCAAAGGAAACGGATCTCAAACGGCGCTGCCACCTCAGGGAATCGTCTGTGTGGACCACGCTTACCGCCCACATGCGCTCTCACCATCCTTCCCGCGCCGGATGCTTTTGCCTTTTAGGCAGCCATTCCTTCCCATGGAAAGCTAAGGGCCTTAAAAAGCTGAGACCTCACTCCGAAGTGGGAATTGAAAGGAGGAATGAGGTCTCATGAGAAACTTTTCTGAAAGCAGAATATCGCATGAGGCCGCAACTTTCAAGGAGATTGTGTTGGCCTCGCGCGGCATTCGCTGCAGGTTTGCCCAGACGGTCTTGTTTTTCCTCTGGACTTCTTGCCCCTGCACATGACATTAGCTGAGTGCAAAGTTGGCACAAAGAGGAAAGGGAAGTACTAGGGGTGGCCCAGCCCGGTTGCGGGGCCATGGCCACCATTGGGGTGTCCCTCCACGCCGAGTACTAACAGGGATTCGCATCCGTCAGCCTGAATTTATAGCCGTAGCGGACTACGCCCTCTTCCTCATAGATCTTTCTGAAAACAGCCTCCACCTTCGCACCGATCGAAATGCCTTCCTCTGGAGGATTAATGAGCTGAGCTATGATCCTGGGGCCCTCCTCCAGATCCACCAGCACCACCGGGTAGCTACCCTTGCACCAGGCTTCCTCTGAAAACTCGGGCGGGGCTCCTCCCCCGACAATAACGGTGTATGAGTATATGGTACCTTTGCCGCTTAGGGGCACGTCTTCAAACCTAGTTCCGGCCCGGCAGTACTTACAGACCGCCTTGGGCGGAAAATTGATTCGCCCGCACTCCATGCATTTCTTCCCTATTAGCCGGTAACGCTGAGGCACAGTCCTTCGGTACATAGGGATAGAGATATGGGCGCCCATAAGATCACCTCACATAAACCTTTTTCAGCTTAAGATAATGCATATAGTTAATATATTTCTTCCGGTTCAGCTGCCAGCCAACTGGCTTTGGTGTTGGCAACAACCCCCCGGTGAGACCAAAACTCAGGGCATAGCTTCCCGAACCTGCCCCGTAGGAACAGAGCAACGCCCTATCCCCCACCTCCATACCTTCAAGGGCCTTGCACAATCCCAAGAATGGGGAACAGCACCCGGCATCTCCTACCTGATCAAACACTAGGCTCTCGGTAAGCTGACTTGCGCCAAAGCCCATCTTTTCAGCCAGACTAAAAGACGCTTTTACATCGGTCTGGGGCAGTACCAAATGCCGGTAGTGAGTGGGGCTTCTGCCCACTTGGTTCAACAGCCCCGAAACTGCGGCCCTAATAGTTTCGTTGAAGGCCTGAGAGGAGTAAGCTCGCACCCCGATGTCCCGGACCGTAGTTTCCCCGGGCAAGCGGTAGCGCAGGCCCATGTACTCAGCAGCACGAGCACATACCCCTTCAAACTCCAGGCCCGGTTGATCTTTTGCCAGGACAAAGGCGCAGGCGGCTGCCCCCAACCCATGATCCATTTCCTCGAAGACGCCAGCTGCCGGAGCATCGGATATTACCACTACAGCCAACCGACGATCGGTCTGGTCCAGCATGCCTACGGCAGTCAGAAAGGCCTCGGCGCCAGCCAAGCCGGAGTAGCCGTGGTGGCTGGTGAGGACATCGCTTTTTAATCCCAGGGCCTCTATCACTGTCCCGGCCATGAACTTTTCTTGACAGGGAAAGTTGGTCGAAGCCATGGCCAGCACTCCAATCTCGGCCGTGTCCAGACCCGCAGTAGCATTCCTGGCCGCCTCCACCGCCATAGTGATGACATCCTCATCTACGTCCATGACTGCCTTTTCTCTGATCTCGGCGCCGCAGCTTCCCAGGGCATTGAGGTACTCTTCCCTTTTTAGACGCAGGAAGGGAAGGTAGCAACCGTAAGCAACAATACTTTTGGCCATTACCGATCCCCTCCCTGGTAAATGAAAACAGCCGCGGTTCCGCCGGATCCGCCTACATTGTGGGACAGGGCAAACCTGGGGTTTTTTATCTGCCGGCTGGGATCTTGGGCCTCGCCCCGCAGCTGCTTGAAGATCTCATAAGCCATCCCGCAGCCAGTGGCTCCAATGGGGTGGCCCTTAGCCTTCAAACCGCCGCTGGCGTTTACCGGTAGCTTTCCTCCCAGCTGGGTCACTCCTTCCTCAAGGAGGTAATGAGCCTTACCCTCCTCGGCAAAACCCAGATCTCCATAGGCCATGATCTCGGCAATGGTAAAGCAATCGTGAACTTCCGCAAAATCTATTTCCCCGGGGGTGATACCGGCCTGCTTGTAGGCCTCGGCAGCAGCCTTGCGGGTAGCAGCCAGGCCGGTAATGGAATCTCGGTCGTGAATGGCCAGGTAGTCGCTGGCAGCCCCGAATCCCCTCAGGTATACCGGCTTGTCGGTGAAATCTCGGGCTATTTTGGCATTGCACAGGAGCACTACTGCCGCCCCATCGGTAGTAGGGCTACAGTCCCAAATATTGAAAGGATAAGCCACAGGAGCACCCTTCATGGCCTGTTCCACAGTTATCTCTCGGCGAAACTGTGCCTTCGGGTTAGCCGCGGCGTGGCGGTGGTTTTTCACCGCCACCATCGCCAGATGTTCCCTTTTCAGGCCGTACTGGTGCATATACCTGGTGGCCATCAGGGCATATATGCCAGCAAAGGTGCACCCGGCCAACCGCTCGTACTCGGTGTCCCCAGATATTCCCAGCCAGTACCTGCCCTTGGTAGAAGAAACATCCCGCATCTTTTCCACGCCAGCGGCTAGCACTAAGTCATACTTACCCGAAGCCACCGCACAGGCGGCATTGAACAGCGCATACCCTCCAGAAGCGCAGGCGTTCTCAACTCTGACTGCGTTGACATGGGACAGACCCACATGCCCCATCAACAGTGGTGCCAGCTGCCCCAGCTGAAACCCGCCGCCTGCACTCAAACACCCTACGTAAGCTGCTTGAATCATCTTGGGATCCAGTCCCCGGTCAACGCTGGCCAGCATTTCCGAATATGCCTGGGCAAACAGTTCCTTTAAGCCTAGGGCGGGAAAGTCGCCATACGGAGTCTGCCCGGCACCTACGATAGCAACGCCTTCCACTCTACCTCCACCTTCTTTCGTCGCGTTAATAAGGTCTAGGCGGCAAGCCGCGCACTATCCAACTTGTCGTTATATAAGAGCCCTCGCTCCAAAACAGCCAACAGCCTCGGTTAACTCCTGACTCTCCTTAAACAATAATTGGCATAGCTTAGAAGGCTCACTTGCCTTTGAATTCAGCCCTGCGCTTCTCCAAAAAGGCCGTTGTTCCCTCGAGGCGGTCTTCAGTGGAAAAAGCCACTGTCTGGGCAAGCTTCTCGAACAGGAGCCCAGAATTGATGTCAATGTTGGCGCCCACATTGATGGCCATCTTAGCCAGGCTAACCGCTACCGGGCCCTTGGCCATTATTTTCTCGGCCATTTCTTTGGCAGCCGGCAGCAAATCCTCCGGCCGGTCGACCACCTTGTTGACCAGCCCGATTTCCCTGGCCTCATGCGCGCTAATTATGTCGCCCGTAAAGATCAGTTCCTTGGCCTTGCCCATGCCCACCAGCCTGGGCAGCCTCTGAGTACCACCCGCACCAGGGATTATGCCCAGACCGGCCTCCGGCTGGCCCAGTTTCGACCGGGCAGTGGCAATCCTGATGTCGCAGGCCATGGCCAACTCGCATCCGCCGCCCAGGGCAAAGCCGTCTATGGCGGCAATCACCGGCTTATCCAGGTTCTCTATATCATTCAGCGTCTCCTGGGCTTCGCCCTTGAGTACCTCCAGGGTTTCTCGGTCCCTCAGCGACCGGATGTCGGCACCGGAAGCAAAGGCCTTGCCGCCCGCACCAGTTATGATTACCACCCTAACGCCCCGGTCAAGGCGGCACTCCCGAATGGCAGCCCGCAGCTCGGCCCAGGTCTGGGGATCCAGAGCGTTGCGCACCTCGGGCCGGTTCAACGTAATCAATACAACCTGTCCGTCCCTTTCAAGTAAAATGTTCTGGTAGTCCACCTGCGCTCACCTCCTCAAACGTTTTCCAGGACCGTCGCCATTCCCTGTCCTCCACCCACGCAAAGGGTAGCCAGGCCCAGACGCGAATTCCGACGCTTCATCTCGTGAAGCAGGGTCACGCACAGCCTGCAGCCAGGCCTCATTCAACTCAATCAGGTCGATGTCCGCCAAAGTGAGGTTGAGTTTGGAGAGCAGCCTCCTTACCGCCGGCACTGGACCAATGCCCACATATCAGGTAAGACTCATGGCCCCTCGACTGGCGAGGAACAGAAGAGTCGTTTTATTCGTACTCGTAGAAACCCTTGCCAGTCTTTCGTCCCCACTCTCCTTTCAGGTACTTCTCCACAACGATGGGCGAGGGCTTATACTTGGGGTCGACGGTCTCCCGATAACGCTCCATGCCGACATGGTAGGCTAGGTCAATGCCGGTGAGATCCATAAGCCGAAAAGGTCCCATGGGATGACCCAAAGCATTGACAACGGCCAGGTCAATATCCTCGTACGACGCGATTCCCATATCGTACAGGTAAAGGGCCTCGCTCCTGATGGCCGACACGATGCGGTTGACCAAAAAGCCATAGATCTCTTTGTGCAAGAGTACCGGAGTCTTGCCCATTTTTTTGGCCACTTCCATCACCGTTTCCGCAGTCTCCTGAGAGGTATGAGGCCCCTTGACCACTTCCACCAGCTTATTCACCAGCGCCGGATTAAAGAAGTGCATGTTGCAGACCCTTTCCGGCCGGCTGGTAACATCAGCAATCTTCGAACTGACAATATAGGAGCTGTTGGTAGCGAGGATAGCGTGGGCCGGGCAAATCTTGTCCAGCCGAGCAAAGAGTTCTCGCTTGACTTCCAACTTTTCAATTACTGCCTCGATGACCAGGTCAGCAGTACTGACTGCCTCCGCCAGGTCGCTGGTAAAAGCTAGCCGAGACCGCGCCGCCTTGGCCTCATCAGCGGTCAGCCTGCCCTTGGCCACTCGATCTGGAAGGTAGGTATCGGCAAAGTTCTCAGCCTTGCGTAAGACCTCCAGATCGATGTCAGTGCAGATGACTTTATACCCAGCTAGGGCGGCACAGAGAGCGATCTGGTGCCCCATGTTGCCCGCCCCTACCACACCAATGGTTTTGACCTCCATTTTCCCACCCTCCTTGTCTATTTGGCTGGCTAAAGCGAACACAAACGACATGCCGATTAAGATGGCAATTCCCGAGGGGGGCAAACATCGCCCTCCGTCCAAACATATCGCTAACCAACCGGTAATGATCTTCCCGAATATCTTAGTCAAATAGGTTCCGGCAACATACCGGCCCATGTTCCTTTGAGAAAGCCTTCCCCCCTTTTAAGATTAGGCGTGGATCCGTGTAGCTGGCCCATGAACACCGGCCTACCTTGGGAATAGCAAATAGCATGCCAGACGTTGCAGAATTTAGCTACTCTTAGGAATTCTCAGATCCATGGGTACGCTAGATCAGAAAAGGGGTTGCAAGTTGCAACCCCTTGGATGCAAAATGAAACTTGGCTTTATTGAAACTTCAGCTTCCGCCATAAAGTAGTCCGACTAGTCCCCAATAGGCTGGCTATCTCCTTGGTGCCATAACCGGCAGAGCGCAAGCGGTTGATGATTTCTCTTTCCATATCCTCCAGGTCTCCCACTTTCACGGTGATGGTGTCAGCGACTGGGTCTGGTGCCTTGGTGTTTTTGCTGATCTTCTCGCTCATCAGCTTTCTGACTAGGTCGTCAGCATCCCGGTCATTTTCGATCAGGAGGACGTATTTCTCGATCAAGTTCTGCAATTCCCTAACATTGCCAGGCCAGTCGTATTTCTTCAGCTTTTCTAGGGCAGCAGGGGTCAGAGAAGGAACGGCCTTCCCTTCCCGCAAGCTGAACTGTTTCAAAAAGTGACCGGCCAACAGCTCGATGTCTTCCTTTCTGGCGCGCAGAGGAGGAATGTATAGGCTTAGCACCTCCAGGCGATGGTACAAATCGTTGCGGAACTTGCCCTTTTCCACTTCCTCGGCCAAATTGTGGTTGGTGGCGGCTATGATCCTGACGTTCACCGGAATAACCCGGTCGCTACCTAACCTCATGATTTCTCTTTCCTGCAGCACGCGCAGCAGGCGAGCCTGCAACGGCAAGGGCATCTCGCCAATTTCATCCAGAAAAATGGTACCCTCGTGGGCCACCTCAAACAGTCCGATCTTCCCGCCCTTTCTGGCCCCAGTGAAGGCGCCTTCTTCATATCCGAAAAGCTCACTTTCCAACAAGTTCTCCGGTAGAGCCGCGCAGTTGACGGCCACAAATGGGCCGTTGCGCCTTTTGCTCTCGTTATGTATGCTCTGGGCAAATAGCTCCTTACCAGTGCCGCTCTCGCCGGATATTAGTACTGTTGCACTGGTAGCGGCAAATTTTCTGGCCCGCTCGATGGTCTCCTTAATCAAAGGACTCTTACCAATGATATCTCTAAACGTATGCTTGGCAACGAGTCCTTTTTTGAAAAGCTGTCGCCTAAGGTTGTGCTCCAGCACCTGAATTCTGTCCGCACTCTGAAAGGTAATCACTGCGCCTTGCTCTCTATTCCCAACGCTGATGGGCGCGCTCTTGACCCAGAACTGCTTGTGACCTATCTCCTTAGTCCCCTCGGCGAACTTCCCCTCGCCCTCCAAGAGGGTTCCCAAAAAGGATTGGCGCAAACTGTCCACCCGCTGGCCCAGGATTTTGCTTGCTTCAACGTTTAAGAGCTTTTCCGCCGAAGGATTCACGAAGGAAACCCGTTTCTCCTCATTAATGACCAAGATGCCGTCGTTGCTCAGCTCCAACACCGACCTAAATCTCTCGCGGTTCTGCCGGTCCCGATGGATGTTTTCAACCAACTCCCGAGCCCGCTCGATGGCACTGTAAATGGCACCGTTTCCAGACTGAACCAGGATGGTATTGACTCCCGCACTTGCTGCTAGATCGCATACGCGACGACAGGTGCTTACCACCACATCAGCATTATTCCTTAGCACTTCAGCCAAGTACTGGTTTACCTCATAATCAGTGGCATAAAGATAGTAGC
>JACIYF010000050.1 GCA_014360065.1 Clostridia bacterium
TAGGATCATGCGGGGTTTTTGGGAGACTACCTGCCCTCAGTCCTCTTTGCCCCCGGCTTTTTTAAGGGCCCCGCGAAACGGGACGCACCTTGCGCTCCGTGCACTCCCCGATTTCATCCTCCAGCTCTTTACGCGCGGCGGCAATGGCGGAGTCGGAGAAGCCGAAGGAGGTCATCTCAAGGAGAATGTGCGAGGCGGCTTCAGGGGCAGGCATTTTCTCCAGCAGTTTCTTGTTTCATCTCAAATCCTTGTGCCATGCGGGTTTGCTGGATCAGGTGTCAAGGTTGGGCCTGAGGTGGATTCTTGCCACTAAGTCAGCGCTCACGGCGGGCGCACGTAGATGTAGGTTGCCCCTCCCGGGGCAACCTACTAATGTCTCCTTGCTGCTCTTGACTGCTGCATCGCCCAACTAGAGTTTGTGCTGCCATAGACTACCACAGGAGGAGAAATACGCGGGTCGCTGGAGGGTGCTGGTACACGGATCATCTTCTTGCAACAGGACCTCGTTGGTGTTAATCCGGGAAAACGTTACCAATTCTCAGTCTCCCCTCCAAGCCACCAGTAGGGGCTTGCGTCCATCTGCACCAAAAGTCCTTCCTTTTTGGCTCGCTCCCGGCTTCTATGACCCCGCCTCCTTTTTTGTTGGGCTTATGATGCCCCTCTCTTTTAGGATCCTGCCTACTGACTTGGATGAGATCTTGGCCCCTTGATGCTCAGCTAAAAGCTCGGCCATGTACTCTGAGCTTGCCCCCCGGTAGGTCTGAGAAATTGAAAGTGCCGCTTTGTTACTAATACCAATGGTTCCCCGCTAGGCCCGAAAAAAATAATTATCTCGGGCCTACATTTTGCCTACTTGTCTTAGCAGTGCCAGATCAATTCCATTTTCGGCTCCAAAACCTATCCTCCTCTCCCACCATGCTTCCGTCTAGGCGGCTCATTTCCTTTTACTGGAAGTACTTTCAAGAGCTCAGCGACTAGAACATGCTGTTGACTCGCAAGGCAAGAGTTTCTATAATAAGTACGTGCACCGCACGCTTCTGGTGGATGAGCGTACGACACAGGGGTGTAGCTCAATTGGTAGAGTAGCGGACTCCAAATCCGTTGGTTGCGGGTTCGAGCCCTGCCACCCCTGCCCGAAAAACGTAGGTCCCGCAAGGAATTGCGGGACCTGCTATTTTTGCGAGAAGCTAGCTAAAACCCGTTTTGGGAGCAATTTGGGAGCAAAGATTCTCATGATGGTTTCCGCTACTTTTTCCCGCTGGAAAGAATACGGTCCAGCTTATTCGCCGCCTCCTGGTCCACGCTTCTGAGAGCATGGGCGTAGATGTCTCCAGTCGTGCTTATGTTGGAATGACCCAGCCTGCGGCTGACGTTCTTTAAGTTTATCCCTTCGGCTATCAGCAGGGTCGCCGACGTATGCCGCAGCTCGTGGAAGGTGATATGAGGTAACCCGTGCCGTTTCAGAAACTTGGGGAACCAGTTGCTGATAGTGTCGGGAAACACGGGCTTTTCGTCCCGGTGGTAAACAGGCGGTTGGAACTTTGCCAGAAGTCCCCCAGCTTCAGGCGTTCCTTCATCTGTTCCGCCTTGTACTGCTTCAATAAGGCCATAACCGATGGCGGAACGGCAATCAGCCGATTCGAGGTTTCATTTTTGGTGCCTTTTGTGAAAGTCCCTGCTCCCGGCAGGTGCTGGCTCGCCTGGCCGAACCACAAACCGAAGAATACACCAGCGACGCAGCACCTTACTTCCTCGAACACCTCTTGGAGCCTGGGCAGATCACCGGCAGAGTCCGGGTATAGTCTTCGGCTTCTCCGACTCCGCCATCGCCGCCGCGCGTAAAGAACTGGAGGATGAAATCGGGGAGTGCACGGAGCGCAAGGTGCGTCCCGTTTCGCGGGGCCCTTAAAAAAGCCGGGGGCAAAGAGGACTGAGGGCAGGTAGTCTCCCAAAAACCCCGCATGATCCTAGCCGACATTTTTTCGGGCCTTAGCGCGGGCTTTTCGGGTGGTTATGCGCAGTTTTCCAGCCGAAAATGTCGCATAAGGCACCCTATGGGACATACGCTCCATCCTGAAAGGTAGGGGGCCAGTCGGCCTCCTGGAGGCTGTGACGCCGACCTGCAGTTAATCCGTCCGCAAAAACAATCGGTCCTTGCCAGCGGTGCCCCTTCTGGACAGAGTGGTAAGCTGGTTAGTGAAGACTTTCCGGAACTTGATTACGGTCTCTACTCCTCAGTCCTGGAGAGCCTCAAGCTCTTCTTTCGGAACTTCAATGCTCCCGGCCCTGTAGGTTGCTACTTGGGTTGCCCTTGCGTTGTCAAGCCTTTTCCGTGTAGCTGGGCAGTAAGCGCACAGAGAAAATGCCACCATGAAAAAAGAGATTCAAGTTCCTTTCGCCGGGTAATGGGATCGCCGAGGGTTAATCTATGAGAATGCAAAAAATCTTTAAAATTGTAGTTGTAATTTCCAAAATAACAATGTATAATTATTCCGACGAGGAAGCGATGTTCCGTCCTTGGAACAGAAGGCTTGCTTCAAGTTTTACTATGAGTTATGCGACAGGAGAGGATAACATTCAGCGAATACAAGTCAGAAGTCCCTGCTGTTGATACGGCCATACGCATTATCGAGTTTTTGAGCCGGTACAGGCACCGCAGGAGCACGTGCTCGGAAATAGCCACGGCGCTAGGAATTAACAAGAGCACCTGCCTGAGAATACTGCGCGTGTTGCAGAGCCATCGTTTTGTGTCTTATTACAGCGATACGAAGCGTTACAGCCTGGGAGTCAAGCTGGTCGTGCTAGGTTCGAGGGCGCTTGAATTCATCGATTACTTGAAACTAGTTCAGCCGCACTTGAAATGGCTTGCTCAGGAGACAAAACAGACCAGCGTCCTGCTTGAACCAATAGGCAATAATCGCCTGATGTACGTTGCCAAAGAGGAAAGCGGAGAAGCTAAAGAGGAAAGCGGAGAATCTGTGCGCCTTACC
Source organism: Clostridia bacterium (assembly GCA_014360065.1). Classification (NCBI taxonomy): domain Bacteria; kingdom Bacillati; phylum Bacillota; class Clostridia; species Clostridia bacterium. The sequence continues at coordinate 2,991 of JACIYF010000050.1, forward strand.
GTAAGGCTAGGCCAGCAATTCACTCTGACGAGTGCATCGTACGGAAAGTGTTTCATGGCCTACATGTCGGAGGACGAGATCGAAGATATCATACGGGAAGTGGGATTGAAGCAGTTTACCTCCAGGACGATTGTAAGCGTTGAGGAGTTTAAGGACAATCTCAGGCAGGTTTGTGAGAAAGGCTATGCGGAAAGCTATGAAGAATACACGCAGGGCCTGAGCGGTATTGCCGCTCCTATCTTTGATATGTCGGGTCGGGTACAGATGGTTGTGGCTATTGTGGGTCTTTCCACCCAGGTCACGCCGGAAAACGGTCATTGGTATGGAGAGAAGGTGAAGGAGGCGGCGCGGTTGATAGCTGATGAAATAGGCGGCATATCCACTCCCAGCCAAGTATTATCGGCTGAGCAAGGAGCGCCGCAATAGTGATAAGCAAAGTTTCTTTAGCAATGCACCTGATAGCTTGAGAGACCTCCCAGGACTTCCCTTACCCAAAGGAGGCTGAATTAGGTGGCGATTAAGACTTTTGCGGATTATTACGGCCGGCTGAAGAAGATGCGGCCCAACATCTATATGGACGGAGAGAAAGTGGACCGCACAGACGAAAGGCTGCAGCCAGGAATCAACGTTGTCCGCGAAACTTACGAGCGCGCCAATGACCCTGCCTTTGCCGACCTTTGCGTGGCTGTTTCCCACCTTAGCGGAGAAAGAATCAACCGCTTCTGCCATATCCACCAGAGCACAGAGGACCTGCTCAAAAAGCAGCTTATGACGCGGCTGCTCTGCCACCGGGTTGGTGGCTGCATCCAGCGCTGCATGGGCATTGATGCCCTCAACGCCCTCTCGGTGGTTACCTACGAAATGGACCAGGCCCTGGGCACGGGCTACTACCAGCGCTTCTCGAATTATCTCCGCTACTTCCAGGAGAATGATCTCTGCGCCAACTGCGCCCAAACCGATGCTAAAGGGGACAGACTAAAGAGGCCGCACCAGCAGGAGGACCCCGATCTTTACTTGAGAGTGGTGGAGGTGAGAAATGACGGGATTGTGGTGCGGGGAGCAAAGCTCCACAACACCATTGCCCCTTACGCGGATGAAATCATCGTTCTTCCCACGCGCTTCATGACGGAAAAAGATAACGAGTACGCCGTAGCTTTTGCCATCCCCGCCGATTGGGAGGGGATAAAGATTGTTGCCCGGCACGCAGTTCCCCATAGGCGGAAAAAGCTCTTTGCTCCCGCCGCCGAAATCGGGGATGCCGAGTCCTTCACGATTTTTGACGATGTTTTTGTCCCGGAAGAAAGGGTGTTTATAAACGGGAAGGCCGACCCCAGGCAAACACCTTTTGCTGGCTTCCTTGCCTTGCTCTTTGCCCATTACCACCGCCACACTTACACAGGCTGCAAACCGGCAATCTCAGAAATCATTGCCAGCGAGGCAGCGCTTGTGGCGGAATACAACGGCATTGAGCGTGAACACCACGTCCGCGAAAAACTCTGCCACATCATCAGCACAGCCGAGCTCGTCTTTGCTGCCGGCCAGGCAAGCGCCTACCGCGCCGAGAGAGCTCCTTCGGGAACTTACATCCCTGACGAAATTCTAACCAACGCCGGCAGAAAGCTTGCCGGCGAGGAAATCTACACCGAATACAAGATCCTCGCCGACCTCGCAGGAGGCTTGGCGGCTACCCTTCCCCTGGAAGGGGATTTCTACAACCAGGAAACCGGACCTTTCCTTAACAAGTACATCAGGCGCAATCCAAAGATCCCTGCGGAGGATATCCACCGTTGCTTTCGGTTAATTGAGGGCACCCTGGTTTCGGAGCTTGCCGGGGTCGTGCAGGTCGCGGGCCTGCACGGAGGCGGTTCGCCCCAGATGGAAACCATCACCATGATGTCCCGCTATGACTTGGAAAAGCTGAAAAGCATTGCCAAGTACCTGGCGGGAATTGAGAAGGAGCTCCCGCCTTACCAGAGGGAAACCGTCACGCCGCGCAAGATGCTGGAAAGGTTCCGCGAGCTTTATGGAAGCGCAAGGTAAACATTCAAGGTAAACATTCAAGGAAAGGAGCGGTTTTGGTGGCAACTGTACCGGGAATCAAGAGGATTTGCGTAGTTGGCGCAGGGAACATGGGGCACCAGATTGCCCTCTGCGCCGCCCTGGCAGGGTATGAGGTAAGGTGTACCGACATTGTTCCGGAAATTTTGAAGAAAGCCGAGCAGTTTGCCGATACCTACCTTCCGGAGCGAGTGGCCAAGGGGAAGCTTACAGAAGAAGAAGCCAAAAGAGCCCGCGAGAACCTCTCTTTTACCCTGAGCCTGGAAGAGGCGGCAAAGGATGCGGACTTTGTCATTGAAGCGGTTATCGAGAAGCTGGAGGCCAAGCGCAAGCTCTTTGTGGAGCTAGACAGGATTTGCCCGCCCCATGCCATCCTTACCACCAACAGCTCCTTTATCGTGAGCTCCAAAATCGCCGACGTTACCGGGCGCCCGGAAAAGATCTGTAATATGCACTTCTTCAACCCGGCGCTGGTCATGAAGCTGGTTGAGGTGGTAAAAGGGCCGCACACGGCAGACGAAACGGCAAACATTACCATGGAAGTAAGCAAAAGCCTAGGCAAAGTCCCTGTGCTCCTCAAAAAGGAAATCTACGGGTTCCTTGTCAACCGCATTCTTTCTGCCATTAACCAAGAAGCCCTTTTCCTCTACGACATGGGGATTGCCTCCTACGAAGACATCGACAACGCCGTGGTCCATGCCCTGGGCCATCCCATGGGACCGTTCCGCCTCATGGACCTCACCGGCATCGACCTTGCCTACTACATTAGTATGGAGCGCTACCAGGAGACGCAGGACCCTGCCAACAAACCTTCCCCCGTCATAGTGGAAAAGTTCGTGAAGGGAGAATGGGGCCGCAAGACGGGCAAAGGTTTCTACGAGTACGGCGACAAGGCGTAGGGGGGAAGAACGGTGATAAGCTTTGAGTTGACGGAAGAACAGAAGCAGATCCAGAGGCTGGCGCGCTCATTTGCGGAAAAGGAAATCATCCCCATCGCTGCCGAGTACGACGAAAAAGAAGAGGTTCCCTGGCAGGTGGTGGAAAAATGCCGGTTCTGATGTTGCCAGCATAACCACCAGGGCCCAGCTTGAGGGCGACACCTACGTGATCAACGGCCTAAAGCACTTCATCACCAACGGCGGCATCGCCAGCCTTTACACCGTCTTCGCCAAGACAGATCCGGCAAAGGGAATCAAGGGAATCAGCGCCTTCATCGTTCCAGGAGACACCCCGGGCCTGCGCGGCGGGAAAAAGGAGAAAAAAATGGGGGACCGCGCTTCGCATGTAGGGGAGGTCATCTTCGAAGACGTGCGGGTGCCCAAGGACAACCTGCTTGGAAAAGAGGGTGACGGGTTTAAGATCGCCATGGCCACCCTCGACCGCACCCGGCCCGGAGTTGGCGCGGCTGCTTTAGGCGTGGCGCGGCGGGCGATGGAGGAAGCAATCAAGTACTCCAAGGAACGGATACAGTTCGGCGCAGCCATCGCCGCCAACCAGGCCATCCAGTTCATGCTTGCCGATATGGCAATGAAAATCGAGGCGGCGCGCCGGCTGATCTGGTACGCCTGCTGGCTGCTTGACCAGGGGTTGCCAGCAGCCAAGGAAAGCGCCATGGCCAAATGCTTTGCCACCGACGTAGCCATGGCGGTGACCGTTGACGCCCTGCAGGTTCACGGTGGCTACGGGTACATGCGCGAGTACCCTGTGGAGAAGCTTGTGCGCGACGCCAAGATTACCCAAATCTACGAAGGAACCAACCAAATCCAACGGCTGGTCGTTGCAAGAGAGCTTCTGCGCTAGGGGGAGGGGAAGAAGAATGAGGAAGGCGGCAATTGTCAGCGCCGTAAGGACCCCGATTGCAAGGGAAAGGGGTGCCCTCAAGAACATCCCTCCGGAAGACTATGCTGCTTTGGTGATCAAAGAGGCGGTAAAAAGAAGCAGGCTGCCCGATCCCGGGATGATCGATGAAGTAATCTTTGGACACTGCCTGGGAGCGGTCGGTTGCATGGCCAGGATGGCGTTACTCAAGGCAGGGCTTCCTGACAGCATCCCAGGGCTAACGGTTGATCGGCAGTGCGGATCAGGGTCGACGGCGGTCAACGTGGCGGCTGCCCTGATCCAGGCTGGTGCAGGCGACGTCTACGTTGCCGGCGGGGTAGAGAGCATGACGCGCCAACCCTACCTTTTGGCGAAACCCGGCACAGACTACCAGCGGAGCGCTCCGCCCTGGATCGCTCCTCGTCCCCTGGCCCCCAAAGAGATTGGCGACCCGCCCATGGGGATTACGGCCGAAAATGTTGCCGAAAGGTGGCAGATCAGCCGCGAGGAGCAAGATGAGTTTGCCTACCTGAGCCAGATGAAGGCGGCGCGGGCTATAAGGGAAGGGCGGTTCAAAGAGCAAATCGTCCCGGTGGTTGTTCCACAAAAAAGGGGCGAGCCAATTGTCTTTGACACCGACGAGCACCCCCGTCCCAACACCACAAGAGAAGTGCTTGCCACCCTCCCTCCTGCCTTTAAGCCTGGAGGTACCGTGACCGCAGGCAACTCCTCAGGGATAAACGATGGCGCTGCTGCCCTTGTGGTGGTGAGCTTGGAGAAAGCAGAAGAACTAGGGATAAGACCGCTGGCGGTAATCCGGGGTTTTGCGGCGGCGGGAGTTGACCCCAACATTATGGGGATTGGGCCTGTGCCTGCCACCCGGAAAGTCTTGGCCAAGACGGGGCTTTCTTTGCATGACATGGACGTGATCGAGCTTAACGAGGCCTTCGCTTCGCAGTCTATTGCCTGCTGCCGGGAGCTCGGCATTGACTGGCGCGACCGCGATGTTGAAAAGCTCAACCCCAACGGCGGGGCAATTGCCCTGGGCCATCCCATTGCAGCCACGCTGGCGATGCTCGTGGTTAAGGCGATTTACGAACTCAGGCGCCGGCAAGGGCGCTACGCGCTCATCACCGCATGCTGCGGCGGGGGGCAGGGCGTAGCTACCGTCATCGAGCGCTGCTAAGGGGGCGTGGAGAAAGAGGCGAAGGCGTTTGCCCGCAAGCTTGGGGAAGGGGCGCCGCTGGCCATGCAGGCCATCCTGAGGGCAGTAACCAGGGGTTTAGAGATGCCGATTGAAGAGGGAGTAAAGATCGAGGTAGAAGGAAGCACTCAGGTCAATGCAAGCGAAGATGCAATGGAGGGGGCCCGGGCGTTCATCGAAAAAAGGCCGCCCAGGCTCCAGGGGCGCTAACTCTCAAGGCGGGGCAAGTTTTTGCCCCGTTCCACCAACGGTCCTTCCGAACCAGGGATGGAAATGAGTAGTAAGTGAGAAAAGGCGTGTTGGGAAGGGGGCTAGAGCAAAATGGTTTACAGGAAGATAATTGAAAAATAGAGTATTTTCCGGAAGAGGAGGGAGAGAGCCGGTGGGCGTACAGGAAAGCTTTTTTGAAAGGTTCTGCCTTCGAGGAAAAGTAGCCTTAATTACCGGAGGAAGCCGGGGGATTGGTCGTGCAATTGCCTTGGGCTTTGCAGAAGCGGGAGCGGATGTGGCCATTGCCAGCAGGAAGCTTGCTGACCTCGAAACTGTAGCCCAAGGGATCCAGGAAAAAGGAAGAAAAGCGGTAGCGATTGCGGCAAACCTGCGCCACCTTCCAGAAATCGAGAAAGCAATGGAAAGGGTTAAGGAAGAATTTGGAAGAGTGGACATTCTCGTCAACAATGCTGGGACCAACCCGGTTTTCGGTAGCGTCCTTGACGCCACCGAGGAGGCCTGGGAGGTAATTATGGGGCTAAACCTGAAGGGCTATTTCTTCCTAAGCCAGAAAGTCGGGGAGATCATGCGCCAGCAGGGTGGCGGGTGCATCATTAACATTACCTCTGAGGCAGGGTTCAGGCCCGTACTGGGCCTTGGGGTCTACTCCATCAGCAAGGCCGGGGTAATCATGCTTACGCAAGTGCTTGCCCAAGAATGGGGGCAATACAACATCCGCGTAAACGCCATTGCTCCCGGGGTAGTCAAGACAAGGTTTGCCCAGGCGCTTTGGGATAACCCCGTAATCTCCAAGATTACCCAAGAAAACACTGCGCTCAACTGGCTTGCCGAGCCGGAAGACATTGTCGGAGCGGCAATTTACCTTGCTTCCGATGCTTCGCGCCACATGACCGGGCAAACACTTGTCCTTGACGGCGGGCACTTCTCCTCGGTAAGGACACTCCTTGCGCTCTTTCCTGAGAGGAGATGATAGTCCTGGAAGTGAAAAGGGTAGCATTGCAGGGGCAGGAGGCTTCAAAGCCGCCGACCGTGCCGGGAGCCGGCCTGCCCGGCCGGAGGCAGCAGAAACCGTAATGGAAGTGGGCCGCCCTGGGCAATAGCTGAAGCTGGAGGTATTATGGTTGCAGTAAGAAGCCCTTAATATGCTGGTACTCTTTTTTGGGGTGCGGGGGCAGGACCTGGAAGGAGGTGTTCAGGGGCCAATCTCGGCATAAGTATTTGATTCTTGGCAAAATAGCAAATATATTGTGTGTTCGGACAAAACTTTAAAAAGGAGTGTGAGAAAAAAATGATGGAATACCCCCTTCTTCTGAAGAACATGCTTTACCGGGCTAACCTGCTGTTTCCTAAGAAAGAAATCGTCTCTCGGGACTTTTCCGGTATTTGGCGCTATACCTATGCGGACATGTACAAGCGGGTGTGCCGGCTGGCCAACGTTTTGAAAGGGCTAGGGATAAAGCAGGGGGACAAAGTGGGCAGCTTTGCCTGGAACACGCACCGTCACCTGGAGCTCTACTTTGCCGTTCCCTGCATGGGAGCCGTGCTCCACACTATCAATATTCGCCTTTTCCGGGACCACTTAATACACTGCATCAACCATGCCGAAGACCAGATCCTCTTTATCGATGAAGATCTTGTGCCCCTGATTGAGGCGGTTAAAGATGAGATTAATGTCAGGGCTTACGTAATCATGACCGATAAGGATAGGCTCCCGGAAACCACCCTCAGCCCAGTCTATTCTTATGAAGCCCTGTTGGACCAGGCCGATAGCGACTACGATTTCCCCTATCTGGATGAATGGTCGCCTGCTGTAATGAGCTATACTACCGCTACCACCGGGTTTCCCAAGGGAGTAGTCTATACCCACCGTGGCCTTTACCTGCACTGCACAGCCATCCTAATAGGGAGAGAGGCGGCCTGGGAACAAGATGTGGTTATGCCTATAGTCCCCATGTTCCACGTCAACGCCTGGGGCCGGCCATATGCCGATACCTGGATCGGCGCTAAGCAAGTCTATCCTGGCCCCCGTCCTACCCCCAAGGATCTGTGCGAACTTATCCACAACGAGCGGGTAAGCTATAGCGCCGCCGTTCCTACCATCTGGATGGGCGTTTTAAATCATGCGCTGCAGAACCCCGGAAAGTACGATTTCAGCTGCGCTAGAGTCTTCTGGTCTGGCGGAGCTGCTACCCCGGTCTCCTTGATTGAAGCCTTCCATAAGCAGCTCGGGATTCCGCTTCACTCCGGGTACGGACAAACCGAAACTACCCCGGTTACAGCGGTTGTGGTCCTGAAGAGTTATATGAAGGATTGGCCGGAAAGTGAAAAGTTCAAGCTTTTGGCCAAGACTGGCCTGTTGCAGCCCGGGTTGGAGATGAAAGTTATCAAGGGCGGCCTGGATGCAGAAGTCACTCGCGATGGCAAGGACATGGGCGAACTCGTCCTGAGGGGACCGTGGATAGCAAAGGAATACTACAAGGATCCAGAAAAAACCGCTGAAGCATTTATTGACGGCTGGTTCCGGACCGGCGATATAGTCACCTTTGACGAAGAGGGCTATATCCAGGTGATGGACCGGACCAAGGATCTGATTAAGAGCGGCGGCGAATGGATCTCCTCGGTTGACCTGGAGAATACCATCATGAACCATCCCGGGGTAGCAGAGGCGGCGGTGATCGGCATCTCCCATGAAAAGTGGGGAGAGCGGCCCTTGGCCTGCGTAGTCCTCAAGCCGGAGGCCCGCGGCCAGGTTACCAAGGAAGATATTCTGGACTTCCTAAGGGATAAAGTGGCCAAGTGGTGGCTGCCTGACGAGGTGGTGTTCATAGAAGAGATTCCCCGCACCAGCGTAGGCAAATTCTTAAAGAGCAGGCTGCGGGAAATGTATGCCCAGGGGCAGCTCAAGTAAGCTTTCCAACCAGAAAGCATGAATAGCAGTAACTGACAATAGGCCTGTTTGGGAGGGAGCGTTGATGGTCAGGAGTGGGTTTGCCGTACTGCTCTGACGGTGTGTGTTGGAAGCATCGGGGAGGTGATAAAGCGTAACTGAGAATGACAAATTGCGTCCGTAGGGTAGGCAAGAAGGGGAAAGTCGGCCTGGACTCTTGTGAGAGCCAAAATTGAAGAAAGGAGTGTTAATTTTGGAAAAGCAAGAAGCTCCGAAGCTTCCATGGGGCGCAAGAACGGTGTTTGGTATTCTCATCTCTGTTTTGGTGCTGGTTGCCCTGGTCATTTTCGAAAGGTTTGAAATTCCGGGTTGGCCTGCCTTCTTGGTAATGATCTTGTACTTTGTCGTCCACCAGAACAATGCTGCCATCCGGGATATAGTCATCGGTGGCGCGTTTGGGATTTTCTGCTATTACTTGGCCGAGCTTTTTATCGAAGCAACGGCTCCAACTATGGGCATATTGACCCCCACGCTGATCTTTGTAGGCGTATTTGTCTTCTTAATCGTCCTCCTAACTGATATCCTGCCTTATCTTTTTAATAGTTACGCATTTATGTACTTCCTCATCTCCAGCGTTGCTACCGCGAGCGAACACGAGCCACTAATGTGGCTTATTTGGATAGGTTCTGAAGTTATCGGCGGGCTCTTGTTGATCCTAGGCGTCATTGGTTCTGCCAAGGTCCTGACAAGCATGGTGAAATCGCAAATGTCAAAGTCGGCCTAGCCATTGTTCTCTGGGGGCTATCCCAAGAGTAAGGGGATAGCCCCTTGTTTTTTGTGGAGGTTTTGAAAACCGGCTGGGTACGAGCTATTCCCGACCAACCTCTGAGGGCGAGACCATGGCATCAGGGCCCATCTTCCATTGGATCGAAAGCAGGATCAAAGGTCACTGCCTCATGTTCTCAGGAAGTCACAGCTACCGAAATACCAGTCAATACCTGCCCGCGCAGGACGCGCGAGCTTTTTCTTGTGCGCCCGGTATGGGCGCTGTGTATAGGGTGGAAGTCCCGAACGACAAAGGTAGCAGTAGTCGTTAGCGTAAGGCAAGGGTGTCCGTCGCGAGGCGGAATCTGAAGGAAGCCGGCGGCAAACCTCCGGCCCGAGGACCACGAACCCCAGGCGTGGCTAGTGGCAGTCGGATGAGCTTGCTAGACGAAGCGAAGTCCTTTAACGTGCGGCTGCCAAGAGTAAACGGGGCGGGTGGATAGGGGGAAAGACAGCGCTCTTACCGGGGAAGCCTGCCGGGTACGCCTCTCTCTCCCAATTTCGTCGCGGAAGTCCCGGTGGGCGACGATCATGACCACCTTCCTGCCGGCCAGGCTCCCCGCAAACAGCAGCGCATTTTTCTGACCGTGCCCGCAGCTGGCCGCCAGCGCCGCTGCCAGCACGGCGCAGGCCAGCAACATCGAAACCTGCACTCGTTTTCGTCCCACCGTCCAGCACCCCCTCAGTAAGCAAGCCCTTTTTGCTTTGCTCCTTAAGCCTGTTGAACAGGAGCGCGACCTCGAGCCTTGCCCCATGCTTGCTGCGCTTCCACCACGCGTTGCGTTTCTGCACCACCTTCTGCCGGTTCCTCATCCCCGTTCTTGACGACCAGGGAGCAATACGACAACTTTTCCAGTATAGAAGATAGGAGGTGCAGCGCATCGGTTTCCTTAACTCCTGGATGGGCTTGGGCAGAAGGAGGTCTCTGCGTGACAGCTTCAACAACGGAAGTCCTCTGAGGACTGCGGGCTTTTCCCTTGCATTCGCCTCTTGGTCCGCTCTTTTTGCCGTTGAAGGGGACTTTTTGCTCTTTCAAGGGCTTAAGGCTGATTTGGGCCCTGTCTATGAATAGAATCCAAATTGGCCGGCAGCGTTCCCAGGCATAAGCCTACCCGGTATTGAGAAGGCAAATGGCTGCGAGGATCTTGCCGATCAGTTTGGAGCGAGCATTCCCTGAATCTCCAGGTTTTATGCTCGGGGGACCGTAGCCTATATACCAGCTTGGTCCGCCGCTAGGCCATGCCCCACGCCGCTTGGAGATGGTGGCCTGTATAGGGAGGAGGGAGGATTGCCAGGCCAGGTTAACTCTAGGAAGCGGTGGGTTCCGCAGAAACGCTTGGGTCAGGTCAGTGCAATATCGAGATAAGGGGAGGCACAGGAAGCATGGAGAGGATCTGGATGCAGAACTGGCCGGAAGGCATACCCCGGGAGCTCCGCTACCTGCGGGGAGAAAAGCCGCTTTTTGAATACCTCCGGGCCAATGCGAGGGAGTTTCCCGATAAGGCCGCCTACATTTACTACGGGCGGGAGATCAGCTGGAAAGAGATGGACAAGTATTCGGACCGGCTGGCGAGCTTTCTTGCCAAGAAAGGTATCTCCACGGGCGACCGGGTGGCCTTGTTCCTTCAGAACTGCCCCCAGTATGTTATTGCCCACTTCGCCGCCCAGAAACTCGGGGCCATCGTAGGGCCGGTAAACCCCATGTTCAAGGAATGGGAGCTGGAATACGAACTTGGCGATATGGGGGCCAAAGCCATAGTGGCGGCTGACGATCTCTATCCGGTGCTGGAGAAGGCCTTGAAAGGCTTTCGGCGCTAAAAGTGATAATCCTTGCCCATTATGCCGATATGGCCCCGGAAAAACCGGACCTGCCTGTCCCTTCTGAGCTCAAGGGAGAGAAGAGAAACTTCCCCGGTACCCACGACTTCCTTGAGATAACCAGCGGATACGAAACCGGGATACCTCCCCTGGAGGTGGACCTGTGGGACGACGTGGCGCTAATGGTATACACTTCCGGGACCACAGGGCTTCCCAAGGGGGCCATGCTCACTTACGGTAACGCCCTCTTTAAGACGGCCGCTGCCTACCATGCCAACGGGGTAAGACCGGAAGATGTGGCCCTGGCGGTCATGCCCATCTTTCACATTGCCGGAATGGTGATGGGGGTGAACATGCCCGCCTACGGTGCCAATACCACCGTGCTCCTCACCCGCTTTGACCCGGAAGCGGTCCTTAAGGCCATCGAGACTTACCGCCCGAGCCTGTGGAACAGCGCTGCGCCCATGAATGCCGCCCTCATCAACTACCCCGGGGTGGAAAAGCGGGATCTGAGTTCGCTTCGGACCAACCTGTGCACCAGCTTCGGGATCCAGCTGACCGAGGAGCTGGCTTCGGCCTGGGCTGAGGTTACCGGAGGCTGCCAGCTGTACGAGGCAGCTTACGGGCTCAGCGAGACCCATACCTGCGACACCTTCATGCCCCGGGACCGGGTCCGCTACGGCAGCTGCGGCATCCCCACCTACGACACGGATGTTAGGATCGTCGACCCGGAGACCGGGGAGGATCTCCCCCCTGGAAAGCAGGGGGAGATCGTGATAAGAAACCCCGGAGTCTTTAAGGGCTACTGGCAGAAGCCCGAGGCCACTATGGACACCCTGCGTGATGGCTGGGTGTTTACCGGAGATATGGGCCGGATAAGCGAGGATGGCTACTTCTACTTTGACGGGCGGTTAAAAGAGATGATCAAGGCTTCCGGATACAGCGTTTTCCCGGAAGAAGTGGAGACCATGCTGTTAAGACACCCGGCGGTGGCCCAGGCGGCGGTGGTCGGGGTCCCGGACCCGGTCCGCGGCGAGAGCGTCAAGGCCTTTGTAGTCCTAAAGCCTGAGTACGCCGGGAAGGTAAGGGAAGAGGACATCATTGCCTGGTCCAAGGAGAGGATGGCCGCCTACAAATACCCTCGGCAGGTGGAATTCCGGGAGAGCCTGCCGGCGACCAGCACCGGCAAGGTGCTGCGGAGGCTGCTCAAAGAGGAGGGCCGGAATTGAAAGGGGGAAGTTGAACGGTTATGGGAGGATACCCCAGAAGAAGATGGCGCCACATTGAGGGCAAGGATGAGCCTTAAGCTCAGCATTAGCGGCCAGTAACCCAAAACCGACAAGAAATGGGTTAGAGATCGCCAGCCGCAGCTGACACGGGCAGAAACAAGGTGTGCTATAACTCAAGAGTGACCCACATAGAGCGGAGACGGCAACGAGTGTTCATCTGGTACTGAAATGCGCACAATGCCTCCCAAAGAAGCAACGTTGTCGCTAAAGGAGGGTCAAAAGAGATTGCAGTCAGGTCGCAAAATTGGTACAATTAGGCCGGGCCGTCGACCATCTTTGGGATGGATAGGCCAGTGGGAGCAGTTGCCATTAAGATGGCCCTAGTCAAGTTGAACGGGGGGATCAGCTGTGCACCGGAGGTCACGCCTTTGGTTATATTTGTTGTTAGTTGCCTTCTTTTTAGGCAGCATCCTTGTTCCGCCGGTTCACGCCACAGAAAAGCAAAACGACTGCCCTATCGTATTGGTCCACGGCTTCACCGGATGGGGCCGCGACGAAATGGCAGGATACTTATACTGGGGTGGACTTGGCGATATCGAGGCGGATCTGAACCGCCACGGGTACAAAACCTTCACGGCAGCCGTAGGCCCCTTCTCCAGCAACTGGGACCGTGCCTGCGAGCTTTATGCGTTTATTAAGGGAGGGACAGTTGACTACGGAGCGGCCCATGCCGCCAAATACGGTCATGCCCGCTTCGGCAGAACTTACCCGGGGATCTATCCTCAGTGGGGTGAGGCTGACCCGGTAACGGGCAAGGTGAACAAGATCCACCTCGTTGGCCACAGCATGGGAGGCCAGACCATCAGGATGCTCATTCAGCTTTTGGAGAACGGCAGCCCCGAAGAAATGGCTGCGACCTCGCCCGACCAGATCTCGCCGTTGTTCACCGGGGGCAAGCGTTGGGTATTAAGCGCAACTTCAGTTTCCACTCCCCATGACGGTACTACCCTGGCGGACATAGTAACCGGCCTCATACCCTGTGCTCAGCAGATAATATCAATGGCGGCAGCGGCGGCCGGTCTCGGCAGCGAGCCGATTTATGATTTCAAGATGGATCAGTGGGGGCTAAAGCGCCTGCCCGGCGAATCGTTTGCCAGTTATGCCAACCGGGTGTTATCGAGTCCGGTGTGGGAGGATACCAAGGATATCAGTGTCTGGGATCTCTGCCCCGACGGAGCCAAGGAACTCAACTCCTGGGTCAAGGCTGCCCCTGATGTGTACTACTTCTCCATCGGTACTGAGTGCACTCACAAGGGCTTGCTGACCGGGCATCAGGAGCCGAACATCACCATGAACCCCTTGTTCCACCTCTTTGCTCACCAGATGGGCAGCTACACCAGGAATGATCCTTATAAGGTTCCCATCGACAGAAGTTGGTGGAAGAATGACGGCGTGGTGAACACCGTATCCATGGATGGCCCCAAGCTCGGCTCGTCGGATACGGTTAAGTCCTACGACGGGACACCTACGCCGGGAGTATGGCAGCATCTGGGCACCGCCAGCAATCTTGACCACATGCAGATAATAGGTCACTATAACGTCCTCCCGGTTTACGATCGTTTCCGCAGTCTGGCAGCGCTTCTTTCCTCCCTTCCCAACTAGATAAGTCATACCAGATTTCCTGGCAGGCAAAAACCTAAGCTTTATTCCTTTCGGGCGGCACCGGGCAGAACACGGCCGCCCGTATCTTTTTAAAAACAGCGCGGTGTGCATGGTGCCGCTGTTTATACCGGCCTGGACGGCTATCACACCCAGGCTGAGCCTGGCTTGGATGCGGTTCCTGCGGATGAAATCGGCTTTGGTTGCTGAAGCTCCTAGGGGCTTTTCGGAGAGGAGGCAAGCACCCGGTGCTCGTGGATCCGGTGGAGAAGACCGCGACGTACATACTGACCGGCTTGGAGGCCGCGAGGCTCGGGCTACAAACTGTCTCGGAATGGAGCAAGAAGGTGAAGCAGGAAGCCCACAGAGTCGCAGGTTAACATAATATTGAAAAGCAGGGAGAACCGTTGGAAAGAAAGTCCGGCGGTTTTCTCTCTTTCAGCAAGCCAGTCGGACTTGTTGCGTCTTGCACGGTTTCATTTACTAAACCTATTCAAGGAGGTCAGGCTATGCGCGAGACGATGGAGGCTAAAGAGGCGGCGGAGCTTCTAGGTGTATCAACCTGGACGGTCTACGATCTTGCCCGTAAGCACGTCATTCCCTGCATCAAGATCGGCAGGCGGGTGCTGTTCAGGCGCGCAAGCCTGCTTGCCTGGCTCGATGCCCAGGAGCAGCAGAGCCGCCTTCAGGCAGAGGACAGCCCGCTGGTCGCTATTCGGAGGCTGTCATAACCACAGCGGTTCGATTTGTATTTGCAGCAGTCACAGCATTGTGGTATCATGTTCTTGCTTTGGGAGAACCTGACGCCTAGGTTGTGTTTTGGGCAGCAGGAGCGCCTTGGCCGAGATCACTTTTGGGAGCAATTTGGGAACAAAGAAGACAAAGTGGGAGCAAAAATGGCTAGTCTGGAGCCAGGAAGAAACCAACAACACCAAGCACAACAAGGGTTTTGCACACTCAGCCAATCTCCAAAAAGGCCGTTTTTCACACTCCAAATCCGTTGGTTGCGGGCTCGAGCCGTGCCACCCCTGCCCGAGAAATTAAGACTTGCACAAAACTCCTAGGTATTGGACAGGTTGCCCAATATTAGCGATTTTTGGATTGCCTGTCGCCTTTTTTTGTTGTACAGGGGGCGTTCTCACGATGCCTTTGGCTATGATCGGTCTGGAAATGATACATTATATTCGCGAGACTGGAATCCGTTCAGGTTGCCCTTTACTGTGTTTCATCCACGGCGCAGGAGGAAATTGCACACATTGGGTGGAACAGGTAGCCGGTCTAAAACACCTGGGCTCAATAATTGCTGTAGATTTACCTGGCCATGGCCAATCGCAAGGGAGCGGACGGAAAACCATCCGGGAATACTCCCAATTCCTCCATCAATTCCTTGCCCATATCACTGCCTATACGCAGCCTAATCATCCGGGCGTCATATTGGCAGGACACTCTATGGGCGGCGGGATCGTTATGGACTATGCTTTGCAGTACCCGAATGACTTAAAAGGGGCCATTCTCGTAGCCACGGGAGCTAAGCTAAGAGTTGCACCCCAGATATTTGAGCGCATACAGGCTGGACCTGAGCATGTCGCTGACTTGGTCCCTTGGTTTTTCTCTTCATCTGCTAAGCCTGAACTGTTGCAGAGAGCCAGGGAGGAGCTTTGTAAGGTCAAGCCTCAAGTGCTTTACAACGATTTTCGGGCCTGTGATCAGTTCGATCTTATGGAAAAAATATCAATGATACGGGTCCCCAGCCTAATTATTTGTGGTCAGGAGGATAGGCTTACCCCCATAAAATACGCTCAATACCTTCAGGACCATATCCCTGATTCAAGGGTGTCGGTCATAGAAGAAGCTGGCCATATGGTCATGTTAGAGCAAGCTAAGAAGGTCAACCAAGCAATAGAGGACTTCGTGTTGGGGTTTAAAAACTAGGGCTTAGACTAGAGGTGGCATCGGTTGAAGCACATACGCGTTCGCTTTGCTCCGAGTCCCACGGGGAATCTTCATATTGGAGGAGCTCGTACTGCCTTTTTTAACTGGCTGTATGCGCGGCAAAAAGGCGGTTCGTTTGTTTTGAGGATTGACGATACCGATTTGGAGCGTTCAACTTCAGAATCACTTGAGAACATTCTTAGTTCCTTGCGCTGGCTGGGTTTGGACTGGGACGAGGGACCCCAAGCTGGTGGTGAGTTTGGACCCTACTGCCAATCCCAAAGATTAGACATTTATCGCCATCAAGCTGAAAGGCTATTGCGTGAAAAGAAAGCTTACCGCTGCTTTTGTACGCCTGAAGAACTAGAAATAAGACGAGAAGCAGCCCGGAAAAAGGGGTTACCCTTAAAATATGATGGACGGTGCCGCAACCTAAGTCCAGACCAACAACAGGACATGATGAAAAACGGTAAACCTTACGCTATCCGTTTGTTAAATGATGCGCGAGGAAGCATAACCGTTCATGACGTAATCAGAGGAGATGTAACCTTTGGAGCTGATGTTTTCGATGATTTTGTCCTGGTAAAATCCAATGGCATGCCTACGTACAATTTCGCCTGTGCAATCGACGATCATTTGATGCGGATCTCTCACGTTATAAGGGCTGAGGAACACCTCTCCAACACCCCTAAGCAAATACTAATTTCTGAAGCTCTAGGATTTTCTATTCCTACTTTTGCTCATGTTCCTATGATTCTTGCTCCTGATCGCAGCAAGCTAAGTAAAAGACACGGTGCTACCTCGGTAGATGAATTCCGAGAAATGGGGTATTTACCGGAAGCCATTATCAATTACTTAGCTTTACTTGGCTGGTCTCCCGAAGGAACAGATGAGATTATGTCGCGGGAAACGCTCCTCAAAGAGTTTGACCTGGCAAGAGTATCAAGGAACC
>JACIYF010000051.1 GCA_014360065.1 Clostridia bacterium
GAGAGCCCTGCAGTCGGCGGAGACGGTGCCCCTATACACTTCCGCTACGGAAACCCCTTGATCTCTAACCCAATGGAGGCTAAGCACCTTTTGGCTTTCTCCCTTTTGTAGCAACGGTTTTACCACTTGGCTTTCGATCATGAACCTGTTGGCGAGACCATTAATAAAGGCAATGGCTGCACGGGTAGATCCTACCTTCAGTTTACGTATTACTAAGTCAGCACTATTTCCTAACAGGGACTGGATCGTTTGTAAATTGGTTTCCAGTGCAGAGGAAACGGGAATTCGGGATTGGGCTGGTGGGACCGAACCTGACGATTGCGCTGGTCGACCATATCCCTTAGCCTGGCGGATCATTCGCCTTAAATATCTTAAAGTAGTCACCCTTTCGATCACCGATCTTATTTTGCCGTAGCCAGGTAAGAGTATACAAAAGATGCAATAAGTTGGCCTGTTGGGGAAAAATAGGTGACAAGGAGGTCAAGGCGGCATGCGCGAGGAGGGCAGAATTAGTCCTGGTCAGTTCTCTGTACTGCTGGCCAGTTTATTAATCGGAACCTCAACCTTATTAATGCCGCTAGGCCCAGCTGGGCGCGATGCGTGGATCTCCTTGATTGTTGCCACTATCTTAGGCCTAGGTGCATTGAAGCTATGGCTGGCTTTGAGCCTTCGGCTACCAGGACAGACCCTGGTAGGGACCGCCCGCCACCTACTGGGGCGTTGGCTGGGTAGCCTCGTGAGCTTGGGTTATCTGTGGTTCTTCCTTCATTTAACCTCGCTGGTAATCCGCAATATCGGCGAGCTCTATGTGACCGCAATCATGCCGGCGACCCCGATACTAGTATTTGCTATAGTGCTGGTCGGCCTCTGCGCTTGGACCCTATCCTATGGCATTGAGGTGCTAGCCCGCTGCGCCCAAATATTGCTGCCGTGGCTGGTAGTTACAATTATGACCTTAGATTTCCTCGCCATAATTACCCCTAACCTGGCCCATCCCGAGCAACTGCAGCCAATCCTGGAAAGCGGGTGGCTGCCAGTATTGCGGGGAGGATGGGCAAGCTTTGCCTTCCCGTTCGGGGAAGCCATACTATTGGGAATGGTATTCCCTTTAGTCAATCGCCTCCCGCAAACCGCTCGCACCAGCATATGGGCTTTGGGACTAATAGGAGCATTACTGACGCTAACCCAAATCAGGAACATTGTAGTGTTGGGTCCCGCCGAAGCCCGTCGCAGCGTATTTACCACCTATTTGGTAGTAAGGGAAATTAACCTAGCTGATTTTGTGCAGCGGCTGGACGCTCTGGTCATCTTTGTCTGGACCTTCGGGACTTATTTGAAGGCCACCCTGGGCTACTACGCCCTGGCCTTAGGGACTGCTGAACTGCTCAACCTTAGGGACTATCGCCCGCTGCTGGTTCCTTTGGGGATTATCATCGTTTCTTTAAGTATTCTGGTTTACGACAATATCATCCACATGCTTACCTTTGCTTTTACCGAATGGCCAGTCTACGCCCCGATCTTTGAGGTGTTGATCCCAGCTCTAATGCTCGTCGTAGCTGCGGCCCGAGGCATAGGCTCCAAGCCAGCCAAAGATAACCGCTAAGTTAACGCCGTGTGGCAGACCAGT
Organism: Clostridia bacterium; assembly: GCA_014360065.1. NCBI lineage: Bacteria > Bacillati > Bacillota > Clostridia > Clostridia bacterium. Next base: position 1,628 of record JACIYF010000051.1, read on the forward strand.
CGTAAAACAAAAGTTCCCTCCTGCTCATGAAGGGAACTGGTGGGCACGGCAGGGATTGAACCTGCGACCTCTTGAATGTGAGTCAAGCGCTCTCCCACTGAGCTACGCGCCCTTATCTATTCACCGACGAGGATATTCTAACACAGCCCCACCCCTGAATCAAGAGCACAAAAACTCCCGCCAAGCTCACCGGGGTCCCCCAAGGCTAGTTGGTTTTTAGGTGGTAGCGGTGTTGGCGCATATAATGGAAGGCCTCAACTTCTTCGAGGGGCACCCGGCTGCCAATGCGAGCAGTAAGCATATTGGCCGGGTGAGAACAGATATCTGGGTCGTTAGTAGGGTATTGGACAAGCCCCACCCGGTCCATAACCTTCTTCATGATATGGCGGTAATCCCATACCGACAGGCCCGAACCCTTGAGATCCCAGGACCAGTAATATTCGGTGGAAAAAATAATGTAATCCTCGATCCAGTCGTTGCCAAAGGCAACCCGGTGCAAAGCGTGACCTAGGCCAAACCCCCTCCAGGCCGGCGCCACCTCGATACCCCCCAATTCCAACAGCGAAGGAGCAGCTTGGGTGTCCCAGCCCTCGATCGGTTCCGGGACATGGAAGGTCATATAGCCAACAATAACATCTTGATGCTGGACGATGTAAATGCGGCTTCCTGCCCGCAGAGCAATGTTGATTAGGGCTTGATGTTGGCGTTGGGCAGGACGAAAATGGCTTAGGGTAGGATCCATTCGAAGGGTGCGTAACTTTTCTGGACAAATTGGGCCCCAAACTTGAACTACCCCTGCCGGAGTCTCATACCATTCCGAGGCAATTGGCTCCCCGCCACCGCTTGCCGGCGTTCTTGCCTTTATCGCCTCGGGAAACTCGGTACGCATATTCCCGCCCCCCGAATGAATGCTTCTAACCAAGCCCACCTTCATTATATAGCATGGTTTGGGCTTGTGCAATCCTTCACAAAATATTTTACAAATCCTAGAAGCGCAACCATTGCTAATAATTCAGCTATTTGACCAGGCTCAATTGGCTGCTTGGTCCGTCTTGTTCGCTTCGCCTGCTCGAACCACTCGGCCCACTTACTTAGCTTTGGCTGCTTGCTTTGCTTGGCTCGCTTGGGCCGCATTGGCCGTTCCAGCTCTTCCCGCCCCTTTTTCGTTCCTTACCTCTTTCCCGAAGCTGGTAGCGAAGCTCTCTAGGGCTGATTCCCAAAAGCTGGGCCGCAGCTCGCTGATCCCCCATGCATTCTTTCAAAGCCTGGGTGATTAGCGCTTTCCCCACTTCCAATTCCGCCTTTCGCAATTTCTCCATCAACTGCTCAAACGGGAAGCCTTTAGTAAGATCAACACTACCTAAAAAGGCTTTAATGGCGCTCTGCCAGGCTTGATCCAAGACCTCTAGCGCTTTCTGATGGCTATCAGCCAGGGGCTGAGCTTCACCCGCCTGGCCTGCATCTTTCGCGCCGGTAGCGCCCTTATCCGTCTCCCCTGCTCCCTCTCGAGGAAGCTTCCCGAGTTCAGCTCCAGGCGCCATTGATTGACCTAATCCTTCGGCGGCCTGGCCAGATCCAGATTCCGTCTCCTCCTCTTGATAATCCTTACCTCCCCCACCACCAGGAACAAGCAGCTTGCGCCGACTAATCTTGGGTGGTAGATGGCGGGAGTAGATCACCCGGTTTTCGCTTAGGGCCACTGCTTGAGCCACAGCATTGGCTAGCTCCCGAACATTGCCGGGCCAATCGTATTCCTGCATGAGCTGCATGGCCTCCGGCGAAAACCGGATGGGCTGACCCTCGCGCCCGGGACCTTCAGCTCGACGCTGGCGGGCAAAATACTCAACCAGGACGGGAATATCCTCGCGGCGCTCGCGCAGAGGAGGAATGTACAAGGAGGCTACGTCGAGACGGTAGAAGAGGTCGTCACGAAAGCGCTTGGCCTGCACTTCGTCTTGAAGATCGGTATTGGTGGCAGCAATGATACGCACATCGGTGACTAGCGGCTTTTCGCCTCCCACTCGGAAGAACTCACCGGTTTCCAAAACCCGCAGTAGTTTTACCTGAATGGAAAGGCTGGCGGCCCCGATTTCGTCCAAGAACAAAGTTCCATGGTTGGCCATTTCAAAAACGCCCCGTCTGAGGCCAGTAGCCCCGGTAAAGCTGCCTCGCTCATGGCCAAACAGCTCACTCTCCAAGAGAGTTTCGGTGAAGGCCCCGCAGTTGACCGCCACCATGGGCTGGTGAGCGCGCTTGCTCACCCCGTGGATAAAACGAGCCAGCACCTCTTTGCCGGTTCCGGTTTCGCCCTGGATGAGGACAGTTATGTCCTTTTGGGCAATCTTCTTAGCAGTGGCCACCAGGTTGCGCATGGCGGCGCTGCGACCAACTACAAAGCCAAAGCGGGAGACGATCTCTCCCAGCTCTGCCTCTACTGCTTCTAACCGCAGCGCCCGCTCTATCAATTCCTCCAAATCGTCAATGATCTCAAACGGCTTCTCAATATAGTCGTAGGCTCCCATTTGGATAGCCTGTACGGCTGATCTAATGGCACTATATCCGGTCATAATGATTACTTCGCAACTGGGTTGGATATTCTTAATCTGCTGCAATAGGAAAAGCCCGTCCATGTCAGGCAGCTTAAGGTCGATCAGTGCTAGATCAAAGCTGCCCGGGCTTTCGCTGCCCTTCACTAGCTCCAGAGCCCGAGCTCCGGACTCAGATACATATACCCGGTAATTCCGTCGAGATAATAGGTGCCGAAAGAAATTAAGCACCTCTACTTCATCATCCACAACCAAAACCTGCACTTCCCGGGCCATGCCAGTTCATCCCCCATGCCCTCAGCTTTCCGGCAGCCTTGTAGGCAGCACCACCGTAAAGGCACTGCCTTCCCCCTCGCGGCTTTGCACCTCGATCCTACCTCCGTGGTTCTCGACGATGCCCAGGCTGACCGAAAGCCCCAGGCCAGTGCCCTTGCCGCGGGGCTTGGTGGTAAAGAAGGGGTTAAAGATCTTGGACAGATTCTCGGGCGCTATTCCCCGGCCGGTGTCGGCAATGGTTATAGCCAGCTCCTCGGTGGGCCGCAGGCAAGTGCTTACCTGGATGGTTTTCGGCCCCGAACCCTCCTCCACCGCATCCTTGGCATTTAAGAGCAAGTTGACTATCACTTGCTCCAACCTTTGCGGGCTGCCCCAGATATGGGGCAGAGCGCTGGCTAGCTGCTTTTCAATGATTATGCCGCCCTTCTCAATCTGGTAAGCCACCAAAGCCAGGGCTCTTTCGACCACCTGATTGATGCTCACCAGCTCCAGCTTATACTCCTCCTGGCGAGAGAAAGCCAACAGGTTTTCGATGGTGCGCTTGCAGCGAAAGCCGCAGTTCTTTATATCTTGGAGCAGCTCCGCTTGGGGGTCATTGGGGTCGAGATCCCGAAGCAGCAGCTGGGCATCTCCCAAGATCGCGGTCAAAGGGCTGTTAAGCTCGTGGGCTACCCCTGCCGCCATTTCCCCCAAGGCTACAAATCGGGAGGAGTACACCAGCTGGGTAACATCCTTGGCATAAAGAATAGCTCCGTAGAAGTGGCCCTTCTCATCAAAAGCCGGGTAGGCGAATACATCGAGAATCTCTCCCCGGGGCAAGCGCATTTGGTGAAAAGCGCGGTTGCCGGTCTGGCTTGCCTCTACCACCGGGCAGGCTTCGCACCGGGTCTCCCTTTCCATCAGCACTTGGTAACACTTGGAACCAGCGATCTCCTTGCCCTTTCTGTGCACGTAGGCGGGCAGAGCCTTGTTGAACCGGACTATGCGGTGCTCGCAATCAATAAAGATCAGCATATCGGTCACGGCATCCAAGGTCTTTTCCCAATCCCGCTGGACCTGAACCACTTCGTTATAAAGGCGCGCGTTTTGAATGCTTACCACCAGCTGGTCTCCCAGCTGCTCCAAAAACAGCAGGTCCCGCCCCGTATAGGCGTCCTCCCGGCCAGAACCTAAAAGCAATACCCCCAAAAGCTCCTCCTTGCTGACCAATGGAATTATGGCCGCTGATTTTATGCCCCTCGCTGCCAAGGCCTGGCCTTCCGAAGAGGCAGGCTGAGAATGATTATCGGTCCAGACCACGCTGGTACCATTGCGCAACTCGCTTATCAGCTTTTGATCCCCGGCAAAGGGAAAGACTGGACTCAAACCGGCATTCTCCCGGGGATAGCTGGTCATGAGCTGCAACTGTTCCCTTTGGTTAATGTAAAGGCCCAACTGATCGAAGATAACTACTTCCCCTAAAGCCTCGGCCAGGCTCTGCAACATCTCTTCTAAAGACATGTTGACCTTGATGCTTTTGGCCAAACGGTTCATGATCTCAAGCTGGAGATTGCGGCGCCCAATCTCTTGCAGCCGCCGGCGCAACTCCACATAATAAGTCTTTTTGGAAGAATGAATGCCGGTCAGCTTCTCGATCATCAAGTTGCGGCTTTCAAGCACGCCAACTCCCCCCACCAGTGGTTGAACCAAACTTTTTGTCCTCAACGACTGGCCTATTCACTTGCTAGGGCAGTAAGCAGGATGCTTTCTATATCCTCCTTAGTTACATCCCGGGGATTGGTAACGATGCAAGCATCGTTGACCGCATTGCTAGCCAGCTGGCCCACATGTTCCTTGGTAATGCCCAGGCCTGACAAGGTAGGCTTTACCCCCACACGTCGGCACAAGTCTTCCACTGCTTCCACTGCCTTTTGGGCGGCTGCCATCCGGCTCAGCCCAGTTATGTTTTCCCCCAGAGCTTCCGCAATCTTAATATATTTATCGATGGCAGCAATGAGGTTAAACCGCAGGACATGGGGCAGAAGGAGTGAGTTTGCCTCCCCTTGGGGTATATCAAGCAATCCTCCTAGCTGGTGGGCAATGGCATGCACCAGACCCAAGATAGCGTTGGAAAAAGCCAAGCCCGCATGCAGGCTAGCCTGAGCCAAAGCGGTCTTGGCTTCCCGGTTGCCACGGTTAGCCACCGCCGCCGGCAAATGCACTGCCAACAACCGAATAGCAGCCAAGGCATGGACATCGGTAAACCCAGTAGCTGCCAAGGATATGTAAGCTTCGATGGCGTGGGTAAGCGCCTCCAAGCCGGTATAGGCAGTCAATCGGTTGCCTACCGTGGCCAGCAGCAAGGGATCGGTCACGCAAATGTCAGGAACCAGCGACTTGGATACGATGGTCATCTTGACTTGCCGACGGGTGTCTACGATCATGGAAAACTGAGATACTTCCGATCCTGAGCCGGCAGTGGAAGGTACGGTGACCATGGGCGGGAGGGGAAACCTAATCCGGTCCACGCCTTCATAGGCATGGATGGGGCTGCCATTGGTAGCCACTATGGCTATGGCTTTGGCAGCATCAATGGCGCTACCCCCACCGATAGCTACCACGGCGTCGCAGCCGGAGCGAAGATAAGCTTCCGCCCCAGCCTCTACTTCGACATCTTTGGGGTTGGGGGTAATCTCGGCCCAGGTCACATACCCTAGCCCCGCTTCCTTAATGCTGTTTCCAGCCTTCTCGGCCCACCCCGCTTCAACCACCCCGGGGTCGCTGACCAAAAAAACCTGGGTAGCCCCTAGCCGGCGAGCGCACTCCCCAACCTGAGCCAAGGCGCCATGGCCAAAAATGATCTCCGGCGAAACAAACTTACTGATGTTCATTGTTAGCCGCCACCCAATCCCAGCTGGTCATAACCGCGAGACTTGTTATTTGCTTCACAATCCTCAGTCTAATCTATTTACCGGTGTATTGGCAACCTTCCTCTCCTGCCACTCCTACAGCATTACCGCTCCCCGGCGAGGTTCCCTACGACGCCGTGGCTTCTTCTAACTGGGCCGCAGCACTACCCCACCTATATTCTACCATGGATCCCCACCCCAGGAAATACTTCTAGCCCCAACAGGCCCAGCCGAGTGGAATAACCCATAAAAAGCTAAAATACCTTTGATCTGCTTGGCATGGGTACAACTGAACGCCCAAGGGAACACTTCGAAGCAGAAAAAGCCCAGAACAGCCGTACTACTGCTCTCGGCTTTTTCTACCTTCGCGCCTCAATAGGCCGGTGCTGCTACTGGATAACCCCAACCTGAACCTTAGCCTGGACGGCGCCCATCTTGGCTTGCCTTCCAGGTTGGGGCATCATGGCCACCAAATTCTCCCGCCAAGCAGTTGGGACCAATCCCATACCAACGGCTCGCTCCATGTCCAGCTGGCAGGCCCTCCTTTTCTCGGCGCTGCACCCCGCCCGCTTTAGGTCCTCATCACTAACTTCCCACCCATAAGCTACCAAGTCACAAAAGCAAATCCATCCGTTGGGAGCATGGTACTCGTTCCAGTACGCGCACCTCTTCTCCTGCATGGAAGCTCCCCCTTTCTAATGGTCTACTTAGCTGCCGGCGCCGCCGTTCCCTGTCCCACCGTTATTCCTTCTTGGGCTTGCTCGGCCCGCTGGGCTCGCACCGCCTTAGCTGTTGGCCGTAAATAGACCGACCAGTATGCCGTCCCCACAAAGATGGCTCCACCTACGATGTTGCCGATGGTCACCCATAATAAGTTGCCTAGCAAGAAGTTGGACCAGGTGAGCCCGGCCAACGAAGCTTGGGCCTGAGCCACCGATATGTTGCCGGCTTTAGCCAGGGCAGCTAGCACGATTGGCTCACCTTTGAGCGCCAACCCCATGGGGATGAAATACATATTGGCGATGCTGTGCTCAAACCCGCTGGCCACGAAGGCGGTAATCGGCAGCATGATTCCCACGATCTTGGAGATTACATCCCGGCCGGCAGTTGCTAGCCATACCGCCAAGCAAACCAGCCAGTTGCACATGATGCCACGGAAGAAAGCTTGTTCCAGACTCAAGGTAGCTTTAGTATTGGCAATGGCTACCGCCTTTGCCCCCACCAAGCCTCCGTTGACAGCCCACAAGCCGGTAGCATACATGATGCCTACCACCGCCAGCGATCCCGCAAAATTGGCCAAATAGACGATGGCCCAGTTACGCAACAGTTGCCCCACGCTGACTCTCCCCTGGAGTACTCCGATAGCCATTAGGTTATTGCCAGTGAACAGCTCCGCTCCACCAATAACCACCATGACCAGTCCCACCGAGAAAGCCATCCCGGTAATCAATCGCGTCAACCCATCGCCAACCTTGCCAGCCAGGTCATGGGTTACCATGGTCGAGAACTCGGCCCCAAAAGCAATGTAGGCCCCGGCAAGAATACCTAGGATGACCAGCGTCAGCCAGGAGGAACGGGCTTTGTTTTCAGCTATGGCTACGTGACTGGAAGCTACTTCTTTGGGCGCATTACAGGCGTTGGTTACCACCGCTGGCGGCGTAGCCGCTACCGTTCCGCGGCCGACCTGGGCCTCCATAAGGCTGAGGCATTGGCGGCGTTTTTCTGGGGTGCACCCGATCTTAGCCAGCTCTTGAGCGGAAAGCTTCTTGTCAAAAGCCGCCACCTCGCAATAACAAACCGGCCCGTTGATAGAGTTGTATTCTTGCCAGTACACGCACGATACTTGAGGCAAACTACCTCACCTCCCAATATCTCCTTTGCCCCATCTCCCCAGGTTAAGTGCCCTGGCTTACCCTTTACCAATGCAACTATCATGCCGCAGATTGGCTAACGAGGTTTTAGGAAGTAAAATATTTGGCAATCTACTGGACTATCGCAGCAAGTGCAAGTTATCATACAACTCGGCCTGGAGATGAAACCGGGCGGCAAAATGAGTACATGGTCTTGTACTATTGGTTAGGGGCAGACATGGCTTGTTACGAGTAGCTAAAACTTCCGCCATGGAGGTGCCCGGCAACTCAGCCCTGCTAAACTGCGGATGGCCCAGCAATGCCGGCCACATTTGCGGCTTTACTAGCCGCAAATGCGGTGGATTTTGCCGCTGGTGCGGCAGCCAAAAGAAAAGTACCCGCTAAGGGGTACTCAAGGTAGGTAGGTAGGTTCTGGCGGGCCACAGGATCGGGTCGCCAGGAATCAGGTTGTCGGATTCGGGTATTCGATAATTCGCCCTTCCCAAGTTCGCAAGATAACCGTATCCTCGGAGGAATCGATCAGGTATTGCGGTATTACCGGTACCTTGCCGTAGCCTCCAGGAGCGTTAATGATGTAAGTGGGAATGGCCAGCCCCGAGGTATAGCCGCGCAAGTTTTCCATGATTTCAATGCCATCCTCGACTCGGGGAATGAAATGGCTAGTTCCCTTCACCGGTTTGGCATGGAAGATATAGTAGGGGCGAACCCTAATCCTTAAGAGCTCTTGGTTCAGCTTCTTCATAACATAGGGGTGGTTGTTGATCCCCTTTAATAGCACCGCTTGGTTTCCCAGCACCGCTCCCGCCCGGAGCAGGCGGTCGCAAGCCTCAGCTGCCTCCGGCGTTACCTCCCGGGGATGATTAAACTGGGTATTAATATAAATAGGCGGATGCTTGGCAATTACTTCGCACAGTTCAGGAGTAACCCGCTGGGGCAAAGTCACCAATACCCGGGTGCCAAGCCGCTTAATTTCCACATGAGGAATACGGTCCAGCTCCCCCAGGATCCAGTCCAGGGCCCGGTCGCTAAGCATCAAGGCGTCACCACCAGTAATCAGCACGTCACGAATCTCCTCATGTTGGCGGATGTAATCCAGGGCTGCCTGAATATCAGCCTTGGGGGTATGCTGATCCACCTCGCCGATGTTGCGGCGCCGCTGGCAGTGCCTACAAAACATGGCACAACAGTTGGTGACATTTATTATTAGCCGATCTGGATAACGTCTGGTTACCGCCGGTGCTGGCGAAGTAAACTCCTCTGCCATGGGGTCCTCAACCCCGAACCGGTCCCGGACCTCTTGGATGGAAGGAACAGCTTGCTGTCGAATCGGCGAATCCGGGTCCTCCGGGTCAATCAAGCTGGCGTAATAGGGTGAGATGGCCCAGCGGTACTGGCAACCGACTTCTTTGATTTCTTGTTTCTCATCCTCAGAAAGCCCCAGAATCTCACCTAATACATCAGCGCTGCGGATGCGGTTGCGCATTTGCCATTTCCAGTCAGCCCATTCTTCCTCTGTGCCTCCCAGCACAGACAGGATACGGGCCCGATTGCGCTGGGTAGCCTCTGCCCTGGCAAAACCAGTAGGGATGTACTTTTGGGCTTCCAGGTAATCATGGATACGCGATTGTAGCTCTTGGGCTCTTTCTTCGGCAATTCTTCTCTTTTTGCTCCTGGCGTCAGCCGAATCCCCGAGAAAGAACCTTTCGGTGATACCGATAGTGCCAATCCGTTTTTCTAGCATAATCCTCCTCCTTTCATCTCCATCAGCTTCGCATTTACCAGCATCAAAAAACCCCGGCGCATTTCTCCGGGGTGGTAAAAGGCACACATCCTTAGACTAGCCTTCCTCCCACGCTTACGGGGTTAGCTGACGGGTTCGGACTGACAGGATAGCCCTACCACCATAAGTGGATTCACCCCAAACAAATGGGTCCCCCGCTTCTTTCCGAAGAAAGAACTCAGCGCTCACAAACTGGTCACGAGGTGAATTCTATTCAGTTCGCGCTCTCATTATACTATAAGATTTGTGGTTTGGCTACTATTATCGCTTCTTGCGCGGAAAAATTCCTCCGTGAATATCCCTGGCATCAGAAACATTGAAGAATACATGGGAATCTAACTCATTAAGGATGTCAAGAACCCGTCCCAAGTCGCTTCGCTTCAGAAGCAAATACAGTATGGTCCGATCTCCGCTCCGGCCATGCCCCTCAACGCAAGTGACCCCGTAGCCGGCCTCCCGTAAGGCGCTGGTAAAACGCTCTGCCAAGTCTGGCTCAGGAAATACTTGCACTGAAAGGTAGCCCAAGGCCATCTTGTTTTCAATTACGCTCCCCACTAGGTTGCCGGTAGCAAAGCCGGAGGCATAGGCAATCACCTTTAGGGGATCATGCAGCCCTCCAGCCAACACCTGGTTTAGGGCCAAGACAAAAATGCTCACCTCCACGAAGCCCACTGCTGCCGCTATTCCCCGGCGCCCCCGCATTAGTAGCAGAATCCTTAGTACATCCAACGATACATCGCACACCCGGGCACCGAAGATGAAGAAATAACCTCCCACCAGCGGTAGCCACTCACCCAACCAACATCCTCCTCTTCCCCGGCAAAACTATACCTCGTCGGTTCCTCTTTTCTATATTCGTTTTCTATATTCGGAAGGTGGTTACCCTTTAATTGCTAATCTGATTCCCAACTGTAAAAAGTAGATGGCCAAGGCCACCAAAAACAGGCTGCAAGTATAAAGAGCAAGGCGATAAGCGCGATCGTTGATGAACCTCTTGCCGGTAGCTATGGCCCAAGCCACTAGGCTATACCAAAGGAAATCGGAAGCAATGTGTCCGGTGTAGAAAACCCCAACTCCAGTAGCACCGTAGCCAGCCGCTGTAGCCACATAAGCAGCGCCAATGGTTGCCCACCAAAGGATCCAATAGGGATTGGATAGGCTGGCAGCTACCCCCGCCCCAACCGTAGCCCAGCGGCCGGATGGAAGCCGGCTGGATGGGGCCGGGTCACAGCCCTTGGGGTCGGCGTCCAAAGACAAAGCAAGCTGAGCTTGGCCAGCCGCCTTCCAAGTGGCATAGGCAAACCAGAGCAGCATAACCCCACCCGAGATCCCAACCAAACCTAGGACTTGGTGGTGAGCCAGGACCTGCCCTAGTCCAGCCGCTAAGAACACTACCATGACTAGCTCCAGCAGAGCATGCCCCAACGAGATCAAAGGCCCGGCTGAGAAGCCTCGCCGGACCGATTCGCTTATGGTTACTACCAGCAGGCTGCCGGGAGCCATAGCTCCCGACAGTCCCACCAAAAAAGCGGTAACAAATAGGCCCAACAACCCCATGGCGCACCTCTTCCCCTAGCTAACGAGCTTCCTTGAGGAGCTTCTTCAGTACCTTGCCGGTTGCGCCCTTGGGTAGTTCAGACACAAATTCCCAAAGTCGGGGAATTTTGTAGCTGGCTATCCTGTCCTTTAAAAATTCCTGCAAGGCCCGGCCATCAAGCTGAGCCTGCTCTTCCAACACTACAAAGGCCTTTATCGTCTCCCCCTTGAGCGGATCGCCCACCCCCACTACCGCCGCCTCCACCACTTGGGGATGGGTCAGAAGCACTTCCTCTACCTCGCGCGGATATACGTTGAATCCGGCGCAAATAATCATATCTTTCTTGCGATCCACTACATAGAAATACCCATCCTCATCCTGACGCCCCAGGTCCCCAGTGTGCAGCCAGCCGTTGCGCAAGGTTTCGGCCGTAGCCTCAGGCAGGTTCCAGTAGCCCTTCATCACGTTGGGACCCTGAACTACGATCTCCCCAACCTCGCCCCTAGGGACGTCGCGATCTTCATCATCCACCAGCCGCATCTTCACCCCGGGAAGGGGAATGCCTATGGAGCCAGGTTTGCGAACCGCTTCCGGGGCCAGCGGGTTGAGGCAACAAACCGGTGAGGCCTCGGAAAGGCCATATCCCTCAATGAGGGGAAAACTAAACTTAGCCTCAAAACCTTTCTGCACCTCGGCTGGCAACCCCGCGCCCCCAGCGATGGCTAACTTCAATGATAGTTGGGCCGCCTCCCCCATCTGGACCAAAACCGCAAACATGGAGGGAATCCCGCAAAAGACTGTAATCTTGTCCTCCACCAAGGTTCGCAAAAGCTCTTTAGGTCCAAAGCTGTCCAGGATGTAAATGGTGCTACCCAAGTATAGCGGCAACAGCACGCATACCGTCCAGGCAAAACTATGAAACATGGGGAGAACACAAATAAAGCGATCGTCAGGACCAAGGTCCGACGCCTCATCCAAGGACCGGACGTTGCTCATTAGGTTAAAATGAGTGAGCATAGCCCCCTTAGGTTTTCCGGTAGTGCCAGAGGTATAGAGGAGGGAACAGGTATCATCCTCCTTAACCTTCACCGGTTGAGGTTCCCCGGCTTGGTTTATTGCCGCCAGGGTTTCCTCATTCAATACCACCAGCGATTTGATGCCTAGGCTAGAGGCGTCGGCAGGCAGGGAAACTTTTTGGAGAATGACCGGGTGGATGACCAAGCAGGAAACCCCTGCATCCTGAAGGATAAAGGCAATTTCCGGTAGGGACAGCATTAAATTAATAGGTACTACTATGGCTCCAGCCAAGGCGGCCCCCAGGTAGCTGTAAACAAATTCGGGGCAGTTGGGAGAACAGATGGCTACCCGGTCTCCCGGCTGAACCCCTAAGTGCTGGAAATAGCCAGCAAAGCGGCTCACCTGCTCATCCAGTTCCCCATAGCTGATTACTTGCCCGCGGTAGCTCAAGGCTGGATGCTGCCGGTCTTGGTGGCGGCGGTGGGCTTCAAAGATGCGCAAGGCTAGATTCCTCCAATCTTAAACAGAGTGCCTTTGGGCCTTAGTACCAACGACTAGCCCTAGCTCCTAATTGTAACATCACTGCCATATGCCGACAATAAGTTATTGACAAGCCAGGTTTAACATAGTAAGGTTGCTTTAGATGACTTTACATGTGTAAAGACAGGGGGAGAAGGAAATGGGTGAAGGAAATAACCTGGTTAGGAAACGCCTGGCCTGGGTCCTAGCTTTTTTGGCCCTTATAGTCTCAGCCTATGCCGTACCTTTCTTAGCTTTAGACCAAGTACCTAGATTCTACGGAGCTTTTCTCTACTGGGTCGGCTTTGCCCTCTTAGCCATCATTATGATGTTTCGGGTAATGCGGAGGTGGAATGGATGACGCCCTTTTGGGTTTATTTCACCCTAGTGGCTTATGCTATCTTGGGAACCGTGGTTGCCTACCTATCGCGTCGCAATATCGGCCGGGGCATGACGGAGTTCTTCCTGGCCAACCGCACCATTGGGGGACTGTTGGGGGCCCTGACCTATAGCGCCACTACCTATAGCGCTTTCATGATGATCGGCTTGGCCGGCTATACCTACAAGGGAGGAGTAGGGGCGCTAGGCTTTGAGTTGATTTATCTATCCGGCCTAGTGCTGGCCGTCTTCTTTGGTCCCCGCTTCTGGCTAGCCGGCCAGCGCTACGGTTACATCTCGCCCGCAGAAATGCTAGCCCATCGCTTCCAAAGCCGCTGGGTAGGCATGGCAGCAGCGTTGGCAGCTCTGGTATTTCTCATTCCTTACAGCGCCGTTCAGCTCATGGGCATCGGTTATCTGTTAAACGGTCTGTCCCACGGCGCCATCCCCTACTTGGCCGGGATTCTAATTGCCGGAGCCCTAGCCATCATCTGGGCCTGGATCGCCGGCTTGCGCTCGGTGGCCTGGACTGATGCTTTGCAGTCCATAGTGATGATCATTGCCGCCGCCGGGGTGCTCTTCTATGCTGTCTATCACTTGCTGGGTGGCTGGACAACCTTTACCGCCACTTTAGAACAAGACTACCCCCAGTGGCTCACCGTGCCCGGGCCCGGTTTCTTCAATTTCCAAGCCTTCCTGGGCTTAACCCTGCCCTGGTTCTTCTTCTGCCTCTCTAACCCTCAGGTGAGCCAGCGGCTATTTGCCCCTCCTTCACTAAGGAGCATGCGGGTAATGCTGAGAGGCTTCTTGGTCTTCGGCTTCCTCTATACCTTAATCTCGGTGCTCTGGGGCTTTTCTACCCTAGTCCTTGAGCCAGGCTTAAAATCACCAGATATGGCTACTCCCACTTTGCTGGGCTCGGCCGGCATTCCCCCAGCCCTGGCCCTGATCGCCATGGCCGGAATCATGGCCGCCGCCATCTCTACCATCGATAGCATTCTTTTGACCCTCTCCTCCATGTTCGCCCGAGATGTCTACCGGCCGCTCCGGCCCTCCATCTCCGAAGATCAGGAACTGGCAGTTGGGAAATTTATCATCCCGGTGATTACGGCCGCAGCCCTAGCTTTTGCTTACCTGCGGCTCGACCTGGTCGCCACCCTTTCGGTGGCCGCCTCCACCGGCCTCTTGGTAACCGTGCCGGCCACTTTTGCCGTCTTCTTCTGGAAGCGCGCTACTGCTGCCGGAGCCCTGGCCAGCATTGCCGGCGGGGCGCTGGTCGCCCTTTACCTCCAATTCGGACGCTTGCAACCCTTGGGTATCTGGCCTGGAGTCTGGACTTTGCTAGCCAGTACGGCCTTACTTTTACTAGTGAGCTTCCTTAGTCCACCACCCACCGGCGCCGATGCTTACGTTGAGGGCATTAAGAAAGAACTAGAGGCCAAGCAAGTCCTCTAAACTGAGGTTGGCGGCGCTAGATTGGAGGCTATATGTCTGGAAGCTAGATGGTGGGGTTAAGGGGTTGAACCACCACCGAACAGCCTCCGGCCTCAGGCGGCGCGCCGGGCGCGCCCGGCGCGCCGCCTGTCCCTCCTCTCACTTGGTAGGCTACCATCCGGCCATCGGGAGAGAGGGCCAGATCATAAACGCAGCCCTTTTCCGTTACCACCAACTCCTGTTTGCCCGTGTCAAGAAAGTATTTCATCACCCGTACTTGATCATCCTGGGTGATGGCTACCACCAGGTTGCCATCGGGCAGCCATGCTCCAGCCACCGCCTGATATTTTCCTTCCCCCAATCGCTCTTCCTTTTGGCTTTCCACTTCCAGCAACCACAGCTCTTCCAGCTCCTCGGAACCATAAGGAGTAAGCTTCAAAAGTAGCCGCTTCCCGTCTGGCGACCACCCTTGCGGCCAAACATCGCTGATGCGGGTAATCCTTACCGGCTCGCCCCCTTGCGCCCCAACTTTTAGGACCCAACCAAACCCCTCCCACAGCCCCAAGGAATAGGCTAACCATTTTCCGTCGGGCGACCAGCGCACTTTGCGGGGGACCTGAGCTTGCTCGCTGGAAGCATCCGTCGATGGCACCAGCAACTGAGCCTTCACCGCAAGGGTAGCCCCCGCCTGGGCTCCGGGCTCAATCTGCGCCACCCACAAGCCTCGCAAGTCGCAAAACGCTATTCGGTCCCCTTGCGGCGACCAAGCTATATCGACAGGGCCCGCGCTTAAGCCCTCCACTGCTACTTGGCTTTTCTTGGTCGTCAAGTTGTAGACCATCAAGTTGAGACTAAGGTGCTCGTCTTCAGGAGAACTAGCATCCGGTGAAGGCTGGGGAGAAGCGCCGGTAGCTATCCTTGGGTAGGCTAAATAGCAACCGTCGGGCGAGGCTGCCAAGGCCGAATCACCGTTGTTTTCGTCCAAGACTACTGCCTGACCGGTGACCAGGTCTAGCAGTTTCAGCTGGCTTTTACCGGCAAAGATATCCTGAACTGTGTACGCCACCTGGTAATTGTTCAACCATACGATTTCCCCTGGTTCCCCCTTTTCCGCTACTACCACCCGACTCGCTGGAACCCGCCGCCCATTGGCACCGTCGTCAGTTTCGGAGCTGGAAGAGTCCCCGGCTAGCCGGGAACAACTGCTGGCAACCAAGCTCAGAAGAACCAAGAGGCTAATCAGTGTGAGCAGCTTCCCAAACTTTTTCCCAACCATCCCTTTACCTACGCCAGCCTTTCCGTGACAATTTAGGTTTGATAGATTCGCACTAATAGATAAGACGGCTGGGTCTTGGAAAAAGTTCCCAAGTGTTCTAATGTTGCCCCATCTTCGCTAGCGATGATCGGCCCCTCCAGTAGTAATCGTCTTTAGTCCCTTTCCCGATTACGCCAGCGGAGAATGGTTCGGCCCTGCAAGGAAAGTGCGCTGGGCCAAAACCTGGGGTGAAGTTCTCGGCCTCCTAGAGGATCGGCATGGAGAAAAGGCTAGGGTAGGAGTATTCACTGACGCTACCATGCAGTACATGGCCGGTTAGCCGACCTACGCCTAATGGCTATTCGGCCTAGCCGATTCGCTTTAATAGCACCAGGGGCGTTTGTTCGTCATCGTTGCCGCCGGGATTGGTCTTTAAGGCAGCTTCAATTTCATGCTTAAGGGCATCAATAGCCTGGGGGTCTTCCAGGTCGGTTGCCAGCCCCAGGACATCCACACAACCGCGGTCGTTGACATCAGTGATGCAAACATCGATGCCTACAACTTCTTTTACCTGCCGGGCCACTTGATCAGGATTCTTGGGTCCCATGACTATGTGCCGGTCAAAGGGCGCCATGGTACCGGCAATATCGTCAAACAGGGCTAATTCTTGGCCGGCCACTTCAAAAAACCGGCCCCGCTTGCCAGTTAAGCGACCCCAGGCGGCAGCCATCGCCCCCTTGAGAATACGCATGGTACCCACTTCCTGGAAGGCCAGCTCCATAGCCGCCGGCGTAGCCAGGCTACCATCTTTGTCGGGGAAGCGGCACAAAAATCGGGCCAGCATCCGGGGGCGCACCGTCTCAGGCAAGATGGCTCGCCCCTGGGTGATAGCTACTACCGTCTCAGAAATGGCCAGCGCGTCTCCCGGTGCAGCGATACGGTGGCAGTAGCGCCGGGCCACATCAGCGATATCGTCCCGGGCGGTTACTACATGGGTGCGCAGAGGTACAGGCACCAAGGGCACTTAGCTGCCTCCTTTCGCCTTCGCCATTTGGATTTGGCCGAGATAATCCATCACCCCGTTGGCGATGGCTCGAGCCAGGCGGGACTTAAAGACCGGGCTACGCAGCAGGGCCTCATCTAGCCCGTTGGTGAGGCATACGGTTTCAATGTGAGCCACCGGAATCTGCCGGGGCCAGGGCAAACCGGACTGGGGGGTGCAGCGCCGGTCCGGAAGCCTCATTTTATCCAAGATGGCCTGGTGAACTGATTGGGCCAGGTCCCGGCTGGGCGCCGTAGGCGGGTGCATGGTCCGTACCCCCCGGACTCGTGGGCTGGGAGCTTGGCCAGTATGCAGACTTATTGCCGCCGCTGGCCTGGTACGGGCCGCCAGCGCCATCCGCTCCGCCTGCGGCACCACACGGTCGTCCCGGCGGGTTAACACTGGTTTGGCTCCTAGCTCCAAAAGGTGCTCCTCCAGATATTGGGCAATGGATAGGACCACCTTTTTCTCCCACAGGTTGATCGGCCCCCGCACTCCCCAGTCCCTGCCACCATGTCCAGGGTCAACCAATATGGTCTGCCCGGCCACAATCTTCCGTAAAGGGGACCGGTCCAAATACAGCCGGGTGCGGAAGGGGAGGCCGGGCGTCTCTTCCAGTCGGTAAAGGGTG
>JACIYF010000052.1 GCA_014360065.1 Clostridia bacterium
GATTGCGGGACTAGCCTCCTTAGGCCTGCCGGGCCTACAGAACTTTGTAGCTGAGTTCCTCATTTTTACTGGATCTTTTACCAAGGAACAAGTATTGTTTGGCGTAATTCCGTTTAAGCTGGTATCGGTTTTGGCGATTTTTGGCATTGTGATTACCGCCATCTATCTCTTACGGGTAATTCAGTTTACTTTCTTCGGACCTCGTAATCCACGCTGGGATAAATTGGAGGATGCTAGAGGGGTAGAGCTGATACCTATAGTGATCTTGGGCGGGGTACTGATCTTTTTCGGGTTCTTCCCCTCTTTGATGACCGATGTGATCCAGGTGGGGATTGCTCCATTGGTGGAAAAGGTTAGTTTAGCCGCGCAGGCTGCAGCGGCGGGGGGGATCTTTTGATGCAGTGGTCATTGCTGAGTATCGAAATCTTAACGTCGCTGTTTGGGCTATTGCTTCTATGCCTAGGGTTGCTCTTACCAAAAGACCAGAGAAAGGGAATTGGCTATTTAACTACGGCTGGCCTTGCGGTGTTGCTGGTCATTCTCATTGGTTTGCGGAACCTACAGGGATCGTTCTTAGGCGGAATGTATTTGGTGGATCCCCTGGCCATCTTCTTTAAGGGGATGTTCCTGCTAGCTGCCATACTAGTTTCTCTAGCCTCCCATAGCTTGGTGAGCAAGCTTGGGTACAACCAAAGTGAGTACTACAGCTTGGTTGTATTTGCTACTTTAGGCATGATGATTATGGCATCGGCTGGCGACCTCATCTCTCTGTATCTGGGCTTGGAGCTTATGACTATAAGCTTTTGCATTTTGGCTGCCTATGAGCGCGGCAATGCTAAATCTGCCGAAGCCGGGATCAAGTACATTATCTTAGGGGCTATGTCATCGGCCATACTGCTTTACGGTCTGAGCTTGGTCTACGGCTTAACTGGCACCACGATACTTGGTGAGGTAGCCTCGAAGCTTACCAGTCAACCGCTGTCACCATCCCTTCTGATTGCTGTTGCTTTTGTCCTGGTGGGCTTAGGATTTAAGATCTCTGCTGTTCCCTTGCACATGTGGGCACCGGATATTTATGAGGGCGCTCCTACTCCCGTTACCGGGTTTTTGGCAGTTGGTTCCAAGGCGGCTGCTATGGCAGCTTTGATGCGGCTTTACATGACCACCTTCGGTGCCACCCATGCCTTTTGGGCCAATATTATCATAGTACTGGCAGTTTTAACTGTGGTATTTGGGAATCTGGTGGCCATTCCCCAAACCAACATTAAGCGACTACTGGCCTACTCGAGTATTGGCCAAGCAGGTTTCCTGCTTTTGGGTATTGTGGCCTACTCTTCCCTCGGTGCTGCAGCGATCATGTTTCACTCCTTTATTTACGTTTTTGCGAACATGGGTGCCTTTTTGGTGGCAACGTCTTGGGGTGAGAGTACTGGCAGCGATCAGATAAATGCGTATAGGGGCATGGCTCGGCGGGAGCCATTCTTGGCTGCTACCATGCTGTTTTGCTTACTGTCTTTAGCCGGGATCCCACCTTTGGCCGGGTTTGTCAGCAAGTTCCTGTTGTTTACAGCTGTAGTGGCCAGAGGCTATGTATGGCTGGCCATCGTTTCCATCCTGATGAGTATGGTTTCAGTTTATTACTATCTCCTGGTGGTAAAGGCCATGTACCTAGGTGAGCCAGCGCCATCAGCACCTCCGGTGGAAGTTTCAAGCAGCGCCAAGCTAGGTATGGCCCTGAGCCTTCTGGTGGTTTTCCTGGTGGGCATATATTGGAACCCGTTAGCCAACCTAACTTTGGGCGTAGCTAGCGCTTTTGTGCCGTAAGGTAGGTTGGAAAAGCAGCAATGACCAAAAAGTTGGCTCGCCGTGTTCTTGGCCAGAAAGGCGAAGAGATAGCAGCAGGGTTCTTAATGGCACATGGATATAAGATCCTAGAGCGAAATTTTAGGTGCCGCTTGGGTGAGATCGATATCGTGGCCCAGGAAGGTGACACTACGGTATTTGTAGAGGTAAAGACTCGCTCCTCGATCGCTTATGGCCAAGCCCAGGAAGCGATCACTTACCGGAAAAGGACCAAGCTTCGGCAGCTTGGTGAGTATTATGCTTTACAATACGGGCCTCACAGGCAGGATAGTTTTCGTTTTGACGTCGTGGCAATTAAGGTTTCCGCGTCGGGTCAAGTAGAAAATATAGAGCTTATACGCGATGCCCTCTAGTGCAAGGTTGGCCATGGTGGCCAACCTTGTCTAATCTTAAAGCTGCGAAAGCCGTGATTCAAGCTCGCGGGTGGGTCTTTTGATAAACCTCCTTAATCCGTTGCCGGCTAACGTGGGTATATACCTGGGTAGTGGAAAGGCGGGCATGACCCAGCAATTCCTGAACCACTCGTAAGTCGGCCCCGTTTTCTAATAGGTGGGTAGCGAAGGAGTGGCGGAAGGTATGAGGGGAGCAATGATAAGCTAAGCCGAGGGCTTCAATGTACTTGTCGATTATGTACCGGGTTCCCCGCTGGGTCAGCCGCTTGCCCCGGTTGTTCAGAAATAATGCATCCTTGGCCTCTGGAGATGGGTTTAAAGCGGGGCGGCCTCGATGAAGGTACTGGATGAGAGCCGAGTGGGCGAAGGATCCGA
Source organism: Clostridia bacterium (assembly GCA_014360065.1). Lineage (NCBI taxonomy): Bacteria > Bacillati > Bacillota > Clostridia > Clostridia bacterium. Next base: position 2,631 of record JACIYF010000052.1, read on the forward strand.
GGGGAACGATCCTTTCTTTAGATCCTTTACCTAGCACTTGTACCAGCCGGCGGTCAAAATCGAGGCTACTCACGTTGAGGCCCACCAGCTCTGACACGCGTAAACCGCAACCGTACAAAACCTCCATGATGGCTCGGTCTCGGAGTCCGATGGGGCTAGATAGTGAGGGCAAATTGAATAGCCGCTCCAAGTCCTGGTACTGGGCAAATTTAGGCAGTTGCCTTCTAGTACGAGGCCGGGCGATGGACAGAACCGGATTCTTCTCAAGGTACCCTTGGCGGACTAGGAATCGGCAAAAGGCCCTAATACTTGCCATTTTCCGTTCGATGCTGGAACGCTTTAGGCTTCTAGCAAACAGTTGGGCCATAAACTGTCGTATGATGGTTGTGGTTAGGGGCGGCCCCTTCTCTACATCTTCATGGGCAACTATGAAATCGGCCAATTGGTGTAAATCGGTACCGTAGCTAAGAAGAGTATTTTTAGCTAGCCGTCCCTGAGCCCTTTCCTCTTCCAGAAAAGCATTAACCAGAGACAGTATAGCGCGGGGTTGTTTTTCCATTGGCGCCACCACCTTGCATTTCTTCCTTAAAACCGCAACCCTCTCGCGAGCAAACCAGAATTGTCTTACCGCGGAGCCTTTTTTCTAGCAACATCTCTTGGCACTTGGGGCATTTCTGATTAGTTGGTTTGTCCCAAGACACAAACTCACAGGCTGGGAACCTAGAACAGCCGTAGAATCGTCGTCCCTTCTTGCTGTACCGAGTTACCAGGGGAGCTCCGCATAAGGGGCAGGGAACGCCGATCTCCTCTAAGAGCGGCTTGGTATTTCGGCACTCCGGAAAGCCAGAACAGGCTAAAAACCTTCCGTAGCGACCAGTTTTGACCACCATGCTGCGTCCACATTTCTCGCACTTTTCGCTGGTGGTTTCCTCTGGCGTCACCTCTATTTTGCCAAGAGCATGCTCAGCTTGCTCCAGGGTGAATTTAAAAGGTTGATAGAAATCTTGAACCACATCGACCCAAGAGAGTTCTCCACTCTCGATTTGGTCAAGTTTGCTCTCCATATGGGCAGTAAAATCGACGTCAACAATATCAGGAAAGTGTTCCTTGAGGACTTCAGTTACTATTTTACCTAGTTCGGTGGGTACAAACTGCCTATTTTCTCTTACTACGTAACCGCGGCGTAGAATAGTGTCAATGGTAGGAGCGTAGGTACTAGGGCGGCCAATACCCAGCTCTTCCATGGTTTTAACTAGGGAAGCATCCGTAAAGCGAGGTGGGGGCTGGGTAAAATGTTGCTTGGGTTTAAGATCGACTAGTTGTACCTCTTGGCCGGGCTCTAGCTGGGGCAGTTCTTGGGTTTCCAGTTTTGTTCCTAGGAGTTTCAGGAAACCGGCAAAAACAAGCTGAGATCCCGACGCCCGGAAAAGGTAGGGCCCAGCAATAATCTCCAAGGTGGTGGTAAACAATTCTGCCGGGCTCATTTGGCAGGCGACGAAGCGCTTCCAGATTAGTTCATAAAGGTTGAACTGCTCCTTGGTCAAGCACGCTTTTAGGGAATCGGGGGTACGCAAAACCGAGGTCGGGCGGATACATTCGTGGGCAGCCTGGGCTCCCTTGGGAGTCGGAAACTGGTGTGGCTTGGGCGGTACATAATCAGGACCGTAAGCTCCGGCGATGAAATGTCTGGCCTCGGCAACAGCGGTTTCAGCTACTCGGGTTGAATCGGTGCGCATGTAAGTGATCAGCCCTGCCATGCCCTGGCCCTCGGGCAGCTGCACTCCTTCATATAGCTGTTGGGCGATAGACATGGTTTTGCGAGCGGTAAAGTTATATGCCTTGTATGCCTCTTGCTGCAGGGTGCTCGTGGTGAATGGGGCATCTGGCATTCGTTTACGTGAACGTTGCTGACACGAGCTAACCGCAAACTTTAAGTTTTGAAGCTCTTGGATAACCTTCTGGACCGCTTTTTTATTTTTCAGCTCTGCTTTTTTGCCCTCGCACTTGACCAGCTCGGCCTCGAATACTTGAGGAGTATCGAGGCCTCTTAATACTGCCGTTATGGTCCAGTATTCTTCTGGCCTAAATTGCTCGATTTCTTTTTCCCGCTCAACGATAAGCCTGACGGCTACCGATTGAACCCTGCCTGCGCTCAGGCCACTTTTAATTTTCTTCCATAAGAGGGGACTGAGGCCATATCCTACCAAGCGGTCCAGTACTCTTCGGGCTTGCTGAGCATCTACCCGGTTAAGGTCTACGGGGCGTGGGTGCTTGACTGAATTCTTTACTGCTCCCTCAGTTATCTCGTTAAATTCAATCCGGCACGGCAGGCTAGGATCAAGGTCAAGCACCTGTTGCAGGTGCCAGGCTATAGCCTCGCCCTCTCGGTCAGGGTCTGGGGCTAGGAGCACTTGCTTACTGGCCTTGGAGGCTTCGCGCAGGTCTTTAATGATTTCCCCCTTACCGCGGATATTGATGTAATGGGGCTGAAAGTCATGTTCGATGTCGATGCCTAGGCGGCTCTTGGGTAGATCGCGAATATGGCCCATGGAAGACTTGACGATATAGTTACGCCCCAAGATGCGGCTTATGGTCTTGGCCTTGGTTGGTGATTCTACCACCAGAAGAACCTTGTTGTTGCTCAAGGATCCCCCACCTTTCATTGTCTAACAAAGTATTTCCCGGGCAGTTGCTGAATAATGCCTTTCATCTCCAGCAGGGTTAGAGTAGCCTGAATCTTGGCAACAGGCAGGCGAAGCTGCTCTACGATTTCATCAATATGTACGGGATCGTAGGATATTAAACTGAGAATCTCCGATTCCCGGGCTGATAACTGGCCGGAATAGGCTGGCTCTGCCTTCAACAAATCATCAATTGCTATTTGGGCCTCCACTTTTAAACCGTATTCTTCCAAGATATCACCGGCTTGAGTAACTGCTTTGGCTCCTTCCTTTAAAAGATTGTTGTTGCCCTCACAGGTGATGCTAGTTATGGGCCCGGGTACAGCAAAGACATCTCGCCCTTGCTCGAGGGCAAATTCGGCCGTGATCAAAGCTCCGCTGCGTTTGGGTGCTTCAGCCACCAATACTCCACGAGCCAGACCGCTTATGATGCGGTTGCGGGCAGGGAAATGTTTTGCCTCTGGGGCAACTCCTAAAGGATGCTCGCTCACCAGGGCACCTCTTTCTATGATTTCCTGAGCTAAACGGGCGTGCTCCGGTGGGTAGACAATGTCCAATCCACACCCTAACACAGCAATGGTATGCCCCTGATTTTCAACGCAGGTTCGGTGTGCCTGCCCATCGATGCCCCTGGCGAGGCCGCTAATTATCCAAATGTCATGTTTAGCCAACTCTCTGGTGATCAGCTCAGTAGCCTTTTTGCCATAGGACGTAGCTCGCCTGGTACCTACTATGGCAATTCCCAGGTAACCGGAAGGTGGAAGGTTACCCTTGACGTAAAGAACGGCGGGAGGGTTGTAAACTTGCCGGAGAGGTTCAGGATAATCATGATCATACAGAGTAATTGCTCGAACTCCGTGTTGGTCGAGCCTATCCATTTCTTGGCTGGGGCAAAGCTGGCTGCGCAGCGCCAAGAGCATAGAGAAAGCATGACCGTTGAGGATACCTTTCAAGGCTTCAGGTCGGGCCCTCCATGCTGCTTGTGCTGATCCGAAAGCTGTCACTAGGGTCAGCAAAGTGGCACTCCCAATCCCGGGAACTCTACTGAAGCAAACCCAGTGGGCTCTTTCTTCTTCGGTAATGTGATTGGCACAGTTGTTATGGCTCATTTTTTACCCCACAAGTCAATCTTATGGTTGGCGCCTGTAATTTCCTATATAGTACAGGAGAAGGTAGAAGGCGAACAACTGAAGTATCATGATCGCAAAAGCAACGAGATATTCCAGCATTATAGACCATCTCTCCCCCAAAGGCACTCTTCTAAAAATGTATCAGCCCGAGCGTAAAAACCCTTAACCCAATTATAGTTGAAACACCTGTTTTGTCGCTGTAGAATAAGCTTATGTGCACCTGAGATTCCAGCTATATTAGGAGGCTAATCATGGCACGCATAGTTCCGATACGCGGCTTGCACTATTCCCATGAGTTGTTACGCGACCTTCCTCACCTGGTGGCCCCACCATATGATGTTATTGATGCCAACCTGCAAGATTCACTTTATCATTCTCACCCTTACAATGTAATTCGCCTTGAATACGGCAAAACCTACCCTGATGATACCGAGACCAACAACCGGTATACGCGAGCCCGGGAGCTCTATCAAGAATGGTTGGCCAAAAAGGTGTTGGTTCAAGATAAAGATCCGTCCTTATATTTCTTAGAAGAAAACTTTAAGCTAGCCGGCCGATCGTACAGGCGCTTGGGAATCATCTGTGGGTTGGGAACCGACGGCTACGGACCTGATAAGGTATTAGCCCATGAGGCTACTTTTGCTGCACCTAAACTTGATCGGCTGGAATTGCTCAAAGCTACCCACACCAACTTCAGCCCCATTTTTGGCCTTTATGACGATCCCCAAGGGAGAATTGCTTCCATTATACAGCAAGTCATGTCATTATCTAGGCCCATGCTCGAGTTCGAAGAGTATAATACCCGAATCTTCTACCGGTTGTGGGCAACCTCCTCGCCCCAAATTATACAGCAAATTAGCGAGGCATTTACCCATTTACCCGTGTTGATTGCCGATGGCCATCACCGTTATGAAACCGCTTGTCGCTTCTTTGAATACATGCAAGCTCAGGGTGAAGCTGGGCATGACCGGGTTTTGGCGTTTCTAGCTAGCATCAATGACCCAGGACTGATAGTCTTGCCAACCCACCGCCTGCTTGCCGACCATTGCCTGGCGGATAGCCGAGATGCAGCGTTGAGGGTTGCTTCCCAATACTTCCAGTGGGAAGTGCACCCATTGGATGGCGATGCTGAACACATCATTGAGGAGATGCGGCAAGTCCAACAGCAAGGTCGAAACGTTATCGGGTTATACCAGGGGGGAGATCAATGGTATTTGTTGAGATTGAAGGGTTCGCCCCAAAATTTGGATTGCATGCCCAAGGACAAATCGCAGGCTTGGACTAAACTTGACGTGGCCATTCTTCATCAGGCAATAATTAAACCTTTGCTTAGTGATTCTTCCGCCATAAGCTTTACCCACGATACGAGTTACGCCATCCGGGCAGTCAGGGATCAATGGGCGGCGGTTGCTTTTCTGCTGTGCCCTCCTTCGGTGCAACAAATCATGGAGGTAGCACTTCATGGAGATTGCATGCCCGAGAAGTCAACCTATTTTTACCCCAAGCCCCTAAGCGGCCTAATCATGAACAGGAATGGGTTTTAGGCCCAAGGAAAGTGAGTGCCGTGTTGTCCGTACTCTATAGCTCAACCCTTCATGGCCTGGATGCCTATGTGGTGCGGGTTGAGGTCGACGTGTCCAACGGTTTGCCTCAGTTTGCCATCGTTGGCCTCCCTGACGCCTCGGTAAGAGAGGCGCAAGACCGGGTACGAACTGCCATTCGTAACTCAGGCTACGAATTCCCGGTGAAGCGCATAACCATTAATTTGGCTCCGGCGGAGCTACGAAAAGAAGGCTCTCATTTTGACCTAGCTATTGCGGTTGGCATTTTGGTGGCAACCGGTCAAATTCCTGAAGGATCGATTGCAGGTACCTGTTTTCTGGGGGCCTTGTCTTTGGATGGTTCGGTTCGGTCTGTACCCGGAGTCTTTCCAATGGTATATAAGTTGGCCGAGGTCTTCCCAGGTGGCACCTTGGTCTTGCCGGCCGCCAATGCTACTGAAGGCTCATTGGTGAAGGGAGTGCAGGTGGTAGGCGCCGAATCTTTGTCCCAGGTGGGGAAATGGCTGAAGGGCGAGGAGTGCATGGACCGGGTGGTAACCGATCTAGACGCGCTGCTTCAGGGACAGGGGAACGAGGCTTGCGGAGACATGAACGAAGTAAAGGGCCAGATGGCTGCAAAGAGGGCTCTAGAAATTGCGGCTGCCGGGGGGCATAATATTCTCTTGATTGGACCCCCGGGTTCCGGTAAGACCATGTTGGCCCGTAGATTGCCCTCTATCCTTCCTTCCATGAGCTGGGACGAGATCATGGAAGTAACCCGGATCTACAGCGCTGCCGGTCTCCTCAGTTCGCAGCGTCCCTTGATTACTTCCCGGCCATTTCGATCCCCCCACCATACTGCTTCGGTAGCTAGCCTGGTGGGTGGGGGAAGGATCCCAAGGCCAGGGGAGATCAGCTTGGCTACGCACGGGGTCCTGTTCTTGGATGAGCTGCCTGAGTTTCGTCGCGATGCTTTAGAGGCCTTAAGGCAGCCTTTGGAAGAAGGCGTGGTCACGGTTTCGCGAGTATCCGGTACCTCAGTGTTCCCGGCGCATTTCATGCTGGCCGCGAGCATGAACCCGTGTGCGTTCAGTTCCAAAGCACTAACTCTTCCCATCGAGATGGGAATAGTGGGAAAACAAGAGCCGGAGCCTACGCCGCCCGGTGAAGATGCGCCGTTTGCCGCTAGGCTCCAGTATGCTCTGGCGAGGAAGGGCTGGAAGAAACACCGGCTGGCCGCAGAAAGCGGGGTAAGCCCGGTGTTGCTGACGAACTGGCTCAAGGGTCGCGCAGAACCGTACAAGCACGCTCCCCAGGTAAAGGCTGTCGCCGATGCCCTCGGCGTGGAGGTTGAGGAGCTTCTGCCCGAGCTCTCCGGCGGGAGCCCTGCCGCCGTGCTGAAACGGGCCCGCATGAAAGTGGGAATGCCGCGCAAGCACATGGCCCGGCTCTTTGGTGTTGACGATGGAACTATGGCTGCCTGGGAAGGAGGAAAGCCGGTTCCGGCCGTATTCGTGGAAATGGCGCGGGCCATCCTGTCCGGTTCCAGGCCGGAAGAGCTTCCCCAGGTGCGCTGGCAGAAGGAGTACGACCCAGCTTCGTTCGTTGCCTGGCTGACGAGATTCCGCGAGGAAAACGGTCTCACCTGGCGGCACCTCGCCAGCCTGGCAGGGATCAAGGAGACCACCCTGCGGAGGTGGCGGGCCGGCAGGTCTCTGCCGCGCAACAAGTCGCAGACACTACCCATCTACGAAAGATTGAGGCGCTGGAAGGAAACACGCGCAGGGGCAAGAACCGAAGGTCTAGCTTCAGAAGCCAGCTTGCTCCGGCCGGCTCCGCCGCACCACTAAGATTGCCGTTCCAAACCAAAAACAGAAGCAAATCTGCTCGCGTAAGGATGCGCGGGCTTTTTCTTTTTTCCGGGAGGTGATTTTAACTTGCAGCCTGCCGCCGCGGTTTCGTACCCGCCCGCCTGCATCCGGGGCCGGGTGAGGAAGGTGGTGTTCCGCTCGCCCTCCGACGGCTGGAGCGTCCTTTCCGTCGTGCCCGAGGGGAAAAGCTCCGAGCCGGTCACCGTGACCGGGTGCTTCGTGGGGGTCGCAGAAGGAGATGACATCTCGGTTTCGGGCCGATGGGTGGAGCACAGGCGCTACGGCCTCCAGGTCGAGGCCGAGACCTGGGAGAAGCACCTGCCGGCCACCGAGGACGAGGTGGCGTCCTACCTCGCCGGCTTCGTGAAGGGGGTGGGCCCGACCACCGCCCGGGAGATAGCGAGGAAGCTCGGCCCCAGCGCCATAGAGCGCATCGCCGCCGAGGGGCCCTCCTGCCTTTCCGGGATCCGGCTCATCACGCCGGAGAAGGCGGGCGCCATCGCCCGGGCCGTGAGCGAGTCCTACGCCGAAAGCCATGCCGTGTCGAGGCTCCTCGGCCTCGGGCTCTCGGCGAGGATGGCGGTAAGGGTCTTCCGGCTCTGGGGAGCCGGGGCCGCAGACGAAGTGCGGAAAAACCCCTACGCCCTGACCCGGGTGTCGCTCATCGGCTTCTACCGGGCCGACGTCATCGCCAAAAAGCTCGGGGTGCCCCCGAATTCGCCCCACCGCCTCGACGCCGGGGTGGAGCACGCCCTCTCCGAAGCCGAGCAGCTGGGCCACTGCTACCTCCCCGCCGGGGAGCTCAAGGACAGGTCCATCGCGCTCCTGACCCGGTCCGGCGAGCGCATCACCGGGCGCGAGGTGGAGGCCTCGGTAAAGCGCCTTGCCTCCGCGGGCAGGCTGACCCTGACCGGAGGCGCCGTCTACCGCACCCCGCTTTACCGGGCCGAGGCAGAGATAGCGAGAAAGGTGAAGGAGCTGGCCCGCCCGTGGGACGTGCCCCCGGCGCTCGGCGCAGCGCTCGCCCGCTTCGAGGCCCGGGCCGGCATAAGGCTCGACCCGGAGCAGCGCCGGGCGGTCGAGAGATGCTTCTCGACGGGAATTTCCGTCCTCACCGGCGGCCCCGGCACCGGGAAGACGCAGACCGTGCGGGCGGTGGCGGCCGCCTGGGAGGAGATGTTTCCCGGCTCGGAAATCGCCCTCTGCGCTCCCACCGGGAGGGCGGCAAAGCGGATGGAGGAGCTTTCGGGCCGGCCCGCCTCCACCATCCACCGGCTGCTTTCCATGACCCCGGAGGGAGAGCCGGCCTACGACTGGAGCAAGCCCCTGCCCCATGACCTGGTGATAGTTGACGAGTTCTCCATGGTGGACGCCCGCCTTGCCGCGTCGCTCCTTTCCGCCCTGAAGCGGGATGCCCGCATCCTCATCGTCGGGGACTCGGACCAGCTCCCCTCGGTGGGGCCGGGATACGTCCTTTCCGACATCATCTCCTTCAGGGTAAGGGTGACGAGGCTTTCCCGCATCCACCGGCAGTCCGGGGACGGGGCGGCGGTGGTGGAGAACGCGGCCAGGATCCGGGAGGGCCTGGCCCCGGTGCCCCGGCAGGGCTTTGCCGTCCTCGAAGCTCAAGACCAACAGCGCGCCCAGGCTCTTGCGGTGGAAAGCGCCGTGAGGCTGGCCCAAAAGTACGGCCCCTGGGGGGTGCAGGTGCTCTCCCCCATGAAGAAGGGGGAGGCCGGGACCAAAGCCTTAAACGACGCCCTCCGGGAGCGCCTCAACCCTCCCGGGCCGGACAAAGGCGAGCTCAGGCACGGCCAGAAGCTCTTCCGGGTCGGGGACAAGGTAATGCAGACCCAGAACGACTACGAAAGCGAGGTGTACAACGGCGACGTGGGCCGGGTGCTCGAGGCTTCCGCGGACGGCCTCGTCGTGGCCTACCCGGGAAAGACCGTAGAGTACGCCCCCGAGGACCTGGACCGGCTCACTCCCGCCTGGGCGGTCACCGTCCACAAGTCCCAGGGCGGGGAGTGGCCGGCGGTGGTGCTGGCGCTGATGTCGGCCCACTATGTGATGCTCCGGCGGGATTTGCTGTACACCGCTGTCACAAGAGCCAAGAAAGAAGTGGTTGTGGTAGGGCAGAAAAAAGCTCTCTGGATGGCGGCCAGGAATGCCCAGGCCGGGGAACGGTACACGTTCGCCTGGATCAGGGGCTAAGGAAGGAGAGGCGCTTTTGCGGGTACCAACCTTGCAGGCCAACCGGGGGCGGGCCCTGGAGGAGATGGTCGAACTAACGCTGGACCTCTACCGCAAGGAGGGTATCGCAGTAGTCCACAAGATACCCACACCCTGGGTGGTCCGGCGTAAGGGCGGCCTCATAACCGGGGCCTTCCCGGCGAAGAAGAGCTCGGTCGATTTCTTCGGGGTCTGGCGGGGCCGGGCGGTTGCTTTTGACGCCAAGGAAACGTCGGAGAAAAGCCGCTTCCCGCTGAAATCCGTCCCCGACCACCAGATGGCCTTCCTCTCCGACTGGAAGGAGGCCGGGGGCATCGCCGGGGTCCTGGTCTGGTTCCGGCGGGCTCGCCGTATCTTCTGGGTGCCTGCCAAAACGCTCACCCGGGCCCGCGAGGCCGGGAAAAAATCTCTTGCCCTGGACGAACTGGCCTCCGGGGCCGGGGTGGAAATCCCCGAAGGCCTGCCGCTGGATCTTGAGAGGGCATGGGAGAAGGAAAGCCCGGAAAGAAAGGAGCAATGACGAACTGCGTTCTCAGATCACCGTAACTATGGAAGAACTGTTCGGAAAAATTGGGAGTCTGCTGCCTTCCTACAGCAAGCGCCCGCCGCAGATACAGATGGCCAAAGCAGTTTCAGATGCGGTTGACAGAGAGTCTATTCTGATTGCCGAGGCTGGAGTGGGCACAGGTAAGACCCTGGCCTACCTTGTCCCCGCCATTGTCAAGAAGTATTCGAGCGGAAACAGCAAAAGAGGGCCGCTGGTGGTGAGCACCAAGACGATAAGCCTTCAGGAACAGCTCTACTACAAGGACATTCCGGCAGTCCAGCGGATGCTTCTCGGCGCATACGGCTTCAGGGTTCCAGATCCTCTGCTCTCCAAGGGAAAGCGCAACTACTGCTGCCCTGTGCGCCTGGACGCCCTGCTGTCCGAGCAGCGCTCCGGCCTCGATAGCCTCTTGTCTGAAGTCCAAGACTGGCTGTGCCGCACCGGAACCGCCGACTTTGGAGAGCCGGAAGCCCCACTGCTGCCGGAGGAAGTCCGCGAATCCCTAGCAGTAGCCGCTTGCTCCGACGGCTGTTCCCGTAGCCACCGGTGTGCCTATCGAGCCATGCGCTCGAAGCGCAGTAGCTTCCGCGGGATCATCGTGACCAACCACAACCAGCTGGTCAACGACCTGATTCTCCGTCAGCAGACCGGCAGGGGGCTGTGGCCCAGCCCCTTTGCGGTAATTATCGACGAGGCGCACGGACTGGAAGACGTGGCAAGGAGCGAGCTGGCCCAGCAGGTATCCCCCGGCGAGATACAGCGCCTGATCGTCAGGATAACTCCGAAAGACAGGCCCTGGAGCGAAGAAATAGAGCACCGGGCGCAGGCAGTGAAACGATGCGCCGGAGAAGTCGCCGCTGGCCTGGACCGCTCTACGGCACCAGCGTTGCAGACCGGAATGCTTCTTGACAGCCCAAGGATACCGCTGTCCGATACTCCTGAGCTGGCAGAGACGGTTTCGTCCCTGGCATCGGCCATGGAGAGCTTTTTCGGCAGCGTCAAAGGTGACACCAGGTTTTGTAGGCCCAAAAAGCCGAAAACCAGGCGGTCGCGCACACGGAAGAAACCCAGAGCTGCTTTGCAGAGAGACTTGGCTATGACCAGGCTGAAAGCGATGGCCCAGGCGGCCCGGCAAGCGGCCAAAGCTCTCCGGGAAAGTTCCTGCCCGCCGGAATACGCCGTTTGGGCAGAAAAGGGCCCTTGCGGCGCAGACATCGTTGTGGCGCCGCTGGATGTGGGAAAGTTCCTGAAGAAGAACTTGTGGGCTGCACCCTTCCCGGTGGTCCTAACCTCGGGCACCATCGCGGTCTCCGGGAGCACGAAACTGTTTAGGGACGGGCTGGGGCTTTCAAGTGCCCTGCCGGTTGTAAGCAAGAAGTACCCCTCTCCCTTCAACTACCGTCAGAAGGTGCTGATATACATCCCGAAGGACCTCCCCATCCCAAGGGCGTGGGAGGTCCAGCCTGAAAGCGAAGAGGAGTCAGACGAATTCGCCCTGGCGGCAGCTGAGCGCCTGGAAGAGCTCCTGGTTTGCTCCAGGGGCAGGGCCCTGGCCCTGTTCACGTCCTACCGCAGGCTGAACACGGCTTACCAGCGCCTGAGCAGGGCTGGGCTCGGGTTTAAAGTGCTGAGGCAGGGCGAGGCTGGCCCGGGAGAGCTCCTTAAGCAGTTTCGCGACGATACCAGCTCGGTGCTCCTGGCTACGGGGTCGTTCTGGGAAGGGGTGGACGCTCCGGGAGAAACCCTCTCGCTTCTTGTGATGGACAAATTGCCCTTTCCCCTGCCGTCTGACCCTCTGGTCAAGGCCATGGTAGACCGGGCCAAGGCATACGAGAAAGACCCCTACGAACAGGTGATCCTGCCGCACATGCTCAGAGCCCTCCGCCAGGGAAGCGGCAGGCTGATCCGGCAGGCAAAGGACACGGGAGTAATAGCAGTTCTCGACGCCAGGGCGTGGAGAGAGAAATATCACGCTTTGGTAAAAGACCACCTGCCCGACGCCCCGTGGACTGCTTCCCTTGATGAGGTGCGAAGGTGGTTTAAAAAAGGAGCATCACATATCCGAAAGGAGGTTCGTAAAGGTCAACACCCCCGCTTTAAAGAAGCGGGGGCTTGCCCTGGCGGGGGCAGGGGTAACAGGCTGACTAGGCGGCTGTAATATACAGCAGGGGTCTGTGGGGCTACCGAATCACTTCCGGGTGTTTCGCCAGCCCGGATTATGTGAGGCAGAACCGCTTAATGCCATGCACGGCAAAGACCGTGCTAAGCCTCGCGGACAACGCCGAGGCGACAATCACTCCCGCAAGGGAGAAAGGAGTATCCCAATGGCAAACAAGCCAAACGAACAGCCGAGAGTGCCGGTCGTCAGTATGGATGGCAAACCCCTAATGCCTACCACTCCGGCCAGAGCGAGAAAGATGATGAGAGACGGTGTGGCCAAGCCCCGGAGAAACAAACTGGGGCTGTTCTTTATCCAGATGGCCAGGCCGGTGGGGGAGAAGACCCAGCCGATGGCGCTGGCGGTAGATCCCGGCGCCAAGTACGATGGCATGGCCGTAGCCTCACACGAGCAGATAGAACTGAAAGCGATGTTATTCTTGCCCGACGACGTGCCTAAAAAGATGGAAACCCGCCGGAACCTGCGCCGGGCAAGGCGCTACCGCAAGGCGCCCCGGAGGCCGAAAAGGTTCGACAACCGAAGGAAGAAGGGCTACTGGCTGGCCCCGACCCAGAGATCCAAAGTCGAGGCCCGGCTGAAGGTCGTCCGGGAGATCCGAAAGATCTACCCCATAAAACTCATCATCACCGAGGACGTGCGCTACAACCACTACAAATTCAGGGACGGCAAATACTTCTCCACGGTCGAAGTCGGCAAGACCCTCACCTACCGGGAGTACCGGAAGCTGGCCGAACTCCGGCTGGTCGAAGTCTCCGACACGGATGCCTGGCGGGAACAATTCGGCCTCAGAAAGCAGACGGACAAAAAGTGGGAGCAGGTCCTGGAGACCCACGCCAACGATGCGGTGGCGATGCTGATGGGTGTCGCCGGGTGCAAGGACAGCCCCTCGGCTCCCTTCTTCGTCTGGCGGAGACTGCGCTATGCCCGGCGGAGCCTCCACCGGCAGAACCCGCAGAAGGGTGGTGTCCGCCCCCGCTTCGGCGGCACCGCAAGCGGCGGCTTCTTCCGCAAGGGCGACTGGGTGGAAGCGGAGAAGGCAGGAAAAGTGTACCGCGGCTGGGTGTGCGGCCTGCCGACGGGAACGACAAACCTTGTGGGCATTGCAGATGCGGATGGGAAGAGGATAGGCCAGTTCACCCCAAAGAAGGTCAGGCTGCTGGCCAGGTCTACAGGATTTTCGTGGAAGGAGGGATCCGGCATTCCTCCCACCGCCTGAAGAGGCGGGGGACTCCTGCCGCAAATATGTTGATCACAATGCTGCCGTCTTTTTCGAGCCGGCGCACCAGCTCAAGGAATGACCTCCTGGCCTGACTCACGGTTACGGCTACCACAAATGGTCACCTCCTGTAGTCAATATTATGCGCCATTGCGGGTCAAAAGGCAAGCGGAGAAGGAAAACAGAAACCAAGAAAGGAGGTTTTAGCATTGCGCTCACAACCTTACGAAACCGTCTTTGAAGCGACCACCCGGTCCGGGAACTTCGCGGCCTCGGCGGTCTATTTCCCGGAGGACTTCGCGAGGCTTATGCCCGGAAAGGACTATGCGGACTACCTCCTCGAGCGCTGGCAGGTGCTCGAAAACCTGGCCGGTGAGGCTGTCCGGGTGGCGGAAGTGCCGTTCGACGCCGAAAGCTACCGGAAGTGGCTCAAGAAGTCGGGCCTCGCCGACGGCTCCGAGGCGAGGGGCCGGTGGGCCCTCCACGCGGCGGGCGACCCGAAGACCCTGGAGGGCCTGAGAAAGAAGCACCCGGTCCTGCCCGCGCCGCCGCTGGACGAGGCCACCGAGGCGCTGACCGTGTTTGTGATCGTCCCGGCCGTGGCGGAGACCCCGGAAGACGCCGAAAAGATTGCTTCCAGGATTCCCGAAGCCTGCGCCGTGCGGATCGCCCGGACCCTGGAGGCGATGTTCCCGGACGTTCCCCGGTACAGGCGCCTTTCGCCCCTGCGGTCCTTCGGCCTTAAGGCGGTGGCCGGAAACCTCCTGGTGCCCGCGCTCCTCTACCAGCAGGCAGCCGACCTGGCGGATGCGATGGTGCTCGCCGAGGCCCTTTCGGAGCCGGTTAAGGCCGACGTCCTAGAACTGCCGTGGGAGATGCGGGTCCCGGAAGACGAATTCGATTTCGACGCACCGCCCGCTGATGCCGGTGACGGCCTGGTAAACGTGGCCCTGTCGCTGTTTCCCGTGACCCTGGTGGGGGCAAGCCGGGAGGTGAAGTACGCGGCTCGGTCAGCGGACAAGAACGGCGCTCCCCCGCTGGCAAAGGCCGTGGCCCGGGCCCTGCAGGAGATAGGCGTAAAGTTTATCTCCCCCGAAATCCAGTTTCTCGTCCGCTCGGAGTGCACCATCGAGGACCTGCTCTGGGACTTTTACTTGAATTTTGGAGGAGATGCAGAAGAAAAGCCAGGCAAAAGAGAAGACCTGCCGGCAGCCGCAGGCTTCTTGAACTAGGCAGGCCTGCGCACCAATAGCGACATGGCTGAAAGGAGAGATGAACCTGAAGACCAAAAAGCAAGAGGTCAACCTGCTGACCCCGAGGACTTTCGCCAGAGAAGGAAGGCTCTTCAACCCGCCGCCCAGGGACAGGTTGATACGGAGCAGTAGTGCTATACTCATAAAAGCCGCCGGTGCCAGCGGTACCGCTGCAGAGCCCCGGGAGACGCGCGGCCCAGCAGTGGGTTACATCGTCTCCCGCAACGGCCCAGCGGTGTACATACCGGAAGAGCTGGCCGAAGCGCTTCTATCCCTCCCGCCTGAAGCGCAGGTGCTGGTAGCCGGTCTGTGCACGCTTTACCTGGACAGCGTGGATGAGGAAACGAGAAAGTACCATGAGAAACATACCGGCGACGTCCACGGCGTCATAAAAACGTCCGTTCGCAAGCTGGCGTCGGTAATGGGGCTGTCCTGCAATGGCAGAAACCACAAGATGCTGATAGACACGCTGCACACCCTGCATTTCCTGCACTTTAACAACGTGACGATAGGCTGGAACGGGGCAGAGAGAATAAAGATACGTACCACGCCCCTGGTGACCTACCTCGAATTCATCTTTGACCAGCAGGACACGTTTAAAGGCAGGTTCGACACCGGGACCGTAACCGTTCATATCTGCCCGCCCCTGACCGACTTCCTCCTCAGCAGCAAGTGCCGGGGACAGCGGGTGGCGATCCCGGTCCCGGCGCTGAAGAAGCTGAGGTCCAAAACGAGGCGGGTGAAGTACAGCCTGCCGCTCTTTCTGTTTCTCCTTGCCGCCATCCCGGGAAAGGAAAAGAGCTTCAAGATCGGCTGGGAAAAAGCGGCAGCCAGGGCCTGCATCCCTGACGAGACCCCGTCGGGGCGACCCATGAGGCCGAGCGAAAAGCGACAGCTGGTGGCAGCGATCATGGAGGACATAAACGACACCGGTGCGCTTGTGGTTACCGAGAATCCGTCCGGCACCTACTGGATCAGGCATCCCGAAGAGGGTCAGGACCAATCTCCCTGCGCACCAATAGCGACATCCAGCTAGGGCGTCGCCTGCGCACCAATAGCGACATGCAGTGCGCACCAATAGCGACATTTCCGCGCACCAATAGCGACATTACTGCGCACCAATAGCGACATTTCCGCGTACCAATAGCGACACCTAGTTTTTTCCAGTGCCGCGCATCCGTTGGGAGAGTAGGGCTCGAGCCGATACATTTTTTTCC
>JACIYF010000053.1 GCA_014360065.1 Clostridia bacterium
CCCCCCCCCCCCCCCCCCCCCCCCCCCCCCCTAAACCAACTCCAGACTCTCCACTCCCGTCCAGCCTCCCGGAGGCCGCTTTCCCGCCTCAGCTAAATCCCCTTAACCCACTGCCGTGTTCGGTTTCCGCCGGGCGTTCGCCTCCGATCCGGCTTCCACCTCACACCATTACATCCGGGGGGAAGCCGATTGTTCAAGTTCCTTGAAGACATAAGAAAATACGGCCATGACCTTCTCGGCCACAGCCTGGGAGTTGCCAGCTACTCAGTCTACATAGGCGGGCTTGGCGGGGCTTGCCCCGAGGACGTTCCCGCCCTCGCCGCCGGCGCCCTCCTGCACGACCTGGGAAAGACCAGCTTAGACCCCGAAGTTTTAAACAAGCCCGGACCCTTAACTCCCGGAGAATGGGCGCAGGTCAGGATGCATCCGGTGGCCGGAGCCCTGATGCTGGCCGGGGAACTTCCGGCAAAACCCACCCGGATGCTGGCCGGCCGCCGTTCAGGCTGGCCGGGAGAGGTTCTCGAGGTGGTGCTCTTCCACCACGAGCACTGGGCGGGCACCGGCTACTACGGCTATCCCGGGGAAAGCATCCCCCTTTACGCCCGGGTGGTGGCCCTGGCCGACGCCCTGGACGCCATGACCTCGGTTCGGTCCTACCGCGGCCCGCTCAGCCCCGACGAGGTGCTCCGGGAGCTGAAGAAAGGGGCCGGCCGGCAGTTCGACCCCGAGCTTTCAGCCAAGGTGGTCAGGGCCCTGGAGAAGGGGCCGGGTTTATCCGGGGATATCCGCTCCCCCGATGGGTTTGTCGAGTTGCTCTACCGGACCGTGTTCTCCCTGGGCGGTGGCATGGGCAGGACCAACCTCAGCCGGGAGAAGAGGGGCGAGCTGAGAGAGCTGGCCCTGGCCGTGGAGGGCCTTAAGGCCCGCTCTGCCTCCGGGGAGGGGATCTAGGAATGGCCGAAGGTGCGACCAAGGGGGCAGGGAATTTTGAGATAGTGGTGGACCCCGGCGCCCTCACCTGCCGCGTCCGGGTCTTTCCGGGAGGAGGCGGGGAAGGCCCCCCACCCCCGTTATCCCTGGAGGAGCTGGCGAGGGCGCTTTCCGCCCGGGGCATAACCTGGGGGATCGACTGGGATGCCGTGAGGCAGGCGGCAGCAGCCACCGGGGAGGAGGAAGTTGTTGTTGCCCGGGGCAAGCCCCCATCGCCGGGGGAGGACGCCCGGGTGGAGGTGCTTTTCCCGGAGGAGGAGAGGATCGAGGTCCTGCCCGAAGGTAGCGAGGCAGTTGATTTCAGGGAGCGCTTCCGGCTGGTCACGGTAAGCCCGGGGGCGGTGCTGGCCCGGCTTCATCCTGCTTGCCCCGGCACCCCCGGCACCGACGTCTACGGACGCCCGGTTCCCCCTCCCCGGGTGCGGGAGCTGAAGCTTTTGGCCGGCCGGGGGGTGGAGCTAGCCGAGGGTGGGCTGGAAGCGGTGGCTGCCGCCGGCGGCCGGCCGGTGGCCGTCCGCCGCCGGGGGATGGTGCGGGTGGACGTCCTCCCCTCCCTTACCCACCTGGGGGATGTGGACATGGCTTCGGGCAACATCGTCTTCGACGGCGACGCCCACATCCTTGGGGATGTCCGCGAGGGGATGCGGGTGAGCGTGGGGGGAAGGCTCACGGTGGCGGGCAGCGTCGACCGGGCGGTGGTGAGCGCGGCGGCAAGCTCCCGCCTGGGAAACGCCATCGGCTCCTCGGTGGTGGTGGGCGGGGAGAAGGCTGCCGCCCGGGCCCTGCTCCCTATAGCGGAAAAGCTCCACCAAAAGCTTTCCGATCTCTCCCTGGCCCTCTCCCAGCTGGAAAAGGCCCACGCAGCCATAGGGCAGGGCGAGCTCTTCTCCCGGAGCATCGGCGCCGCCCTCAGGCTTCTTTTAGAGGGCCGGTTCTCCGCCATCCCCGCCCTGGTGGGGGAGTTTAGGGATGCTGCCGCCCGGGTTGCCTCCGCTCTAAAAGGCAGTAGGCTTGAAGCCAAACTCGCTGCTTTGGCCGATGGCCTTGAGCGGGCGCTGGTGACCATGCCCATGCAGGTGGCAGGAAAGGGGGAGCTCGACCGCCTGGTTGGCCTGCTGGGAGACCTGATAGCCGACCTTCTGGCCAGCCAGGGGTCCCGGGCCGACCTGGAAGTGGCCTATGCCATCCACTCTCGCCTCATAGCTTCCGGGGCGGTAAAGGTCTCAGGCGCCGGCTGCTACAACAGCACCGTTCAGGCGGGCGGGGAGGTGCACGTGAGCGGCGTGTTCCGGGGAGGCGAGATCCAGGCCGGAGGCGACGTCTACGTGGGCGAGCTGGGCTCACCGGCCGGAAGCCCAACCCTGGTCAGGACCGTACCCAAGTCCAGCGTCACCCTGGGCCTGGCCTGGGAAAACGCGGAAGTGTGGCTGGGGCCAAAGAGGTACCGCTTCTCCGTAAGTGAGCGGCAGGTGAAGCTCTACCTGAACAGGGAGGGGATAGTGGATAAAGTGACCAGACCCGGGCCGCGCAGGTGAGCCCTCGGTTTCAATGGGAAGGAAGGCCAGGCCGGCTGTATGAGAAAGTGGATAGCGGGCAGCCTGATTTGTACCCGTGGTTGTTGGCAGGTGGCCTTCCTTCCTGTACAGGTGGCCTTAAATTACGGACTAACTTGACAGAAGCGCATTTCTTGCATCAGGGATCTACTTGAAGCGCATCAATTTCTATGCTGCATATCTTGCCTAGCGGAATGATGATTGCCCTAGCAATTTCCTTTTCTACGAGCTTTCCCCCACTTATTGTCTTGACCAAGATTGTTTTACCGTTGAAGCCCACCAGGATTAAAAAACCGTCGATTACTGCTACGATCTTTGCGTTCAGGGCTTTTTTGCAGCACCCGTCACACTCAAATTCCACAGCGACGCAAAGGTTTTCCGGATCCCCTACTTTGTTGATTGCTGACATTACCGGGCTGCCGAAAGGAACCCCAACGGCAGTCTCCTCCATGTTGCTCATTTAATCACCTCCTAAGCCAAATTGCAGGATGAAATTCCATTAACAGGATATGCTCACTGGCGAAAATGGTGATTCTTTCCTTCTCTCAGCATAGGTTGATTTTAAAAGCTTCCTTGGGAGTGCCCGCTTCAGCTGGCGGGCTTCTTTTTTGGAGTGGATCAAGGCTGGAAGCCCACAGAATCGCGAGCAGGTTCTAGGGCAGACGAAAAGCGAGACCGACCTGGCAGCAAAGCCCGGCGGTTTTTCTTTGCAGTTCTGGAAACAATATGGGATAGACAGGATAGGAGGTGTAAACTCGGCCCCGGTGGAGGCGGCCGGAACCGTTATGCCGCGTGGCCCAGCACTTTCAAAGGTATGCCGAAAAGGGTACAATATTAAAGTGAATGGGGAAAACGTGGTGCTTTACAGGAACGAGGGCGGGATCACGGTCGCCAACGTTTTCCCGCGCCGGCCCAGCGGGCAGGAGGAGAGGATGCTGGCCTTCCGCCGCCTTGCGGCGGAAATGGTCATCCGGGCCGTGAAACACTGAACAAGTGTCGGAGAAAGGAGGTCGCTCATGGCAACAAAGCGTGCCGCCGCCCTGTACCGGGTCAGCACCGCCAAGCAGGTGAAGCAAGACGATGAGGACGCCATCCCGGTGCAGAAACATGCCATAGAGAAGTACGTACGGGAGCACGGCTGGACTCTGGTTCATGAGTACCTGGAACCCGGAGTCTCCGCGTACAGCCTGTCGTTCCAGGAACGGCAGGTCCTACAGCAGGCCCTCGCGGACGCAAAAAGCGGAATGTACGATGTGTTCCTTGTGTTCAAGAGCGACCGCCTGAGCCGGAACAGCCTGGAATATCCCCTTATACTGAAGCTCTTTCACCTGGCCGGCGTCGAGGTGATAGCCGTAGCGGAAAACAGGGAGCTCATCATCGACGACCAACTGCAGAAGTTGCTGCGCTTTGTTGAGGGCTGGCAGGCGGAAACCGAGAGCAACAACACCAGTACCCGCGTGAAGGCGGCCATGCTGGACCTTGCACAAAGGGGCAGATGGACCGGCGGCAAGGTTCCGTACGGCTACCGGCTGTCGGAGAAGAAAGGAGAGTCCCTGCAAATAGATCCGGAAGAAGCCCGGGTGCTGACGGAGATAGTGCGGCTGTACCTGGAGGAGGGCATGGGGTCGAGACGCATAGCCGAGCATCTGAACACCCTGGGGATAAAGACGAAGCTCGGAAAGATGTGGAATGACACCAACCTCAGGCGAACCCTGCAGAACCCCATCATCGCCGGTCTGCCGGCGTACAACCGCACAAAGCAGGCCGCAAAGGCCCGCAGCCGGATCAGGCGTCCCTGGGACATTTACGGGAATCCCGAGATCATCATTCCCAGGGATGAGAACGGGAATCCTGCTCCGGTGAAAGAGCTTGAGATCATTCCACTGGACACATGGTGGAAGCTCATGACCCAGATGCACGCGGGCAAAACGCTTACAAGGAGGCCCGGCCGTCCGCCGTCAGACCCGCTACTCCTGACCGGGTTTCTGAAGTGCGGTTACTGCGGTCGGGGTTTCGTGTCCAGCAATGTCTGCGAAAAGGGCCGCCCCAACCGTAAGGTATACCGTTGCGCTACCAAGCGCCACTATGGCTCCCAGTTCTGTCCGGGACAGGGACAGTACAGCCGCGAGAAGGTAGAAGGGATTTTTATGAAGGAGCTGGAAACCTTTCTTGCTGGCATTGACCTGGGAGACCCGACCGACTATCTCAAAGGGAAAATGGCCGCCGCCAGGTCGAGGGCCAGGGCCGAGATGGACCACCTGCGAAGCGAGCTGAGGAAGGCCCAGAGGAGGCTGGACAGCTGGACCGAGAGGCTGAACGCCTACTTCGCCGAACCGGGAAACAGCCTGTACAGCGAAGAGTTCCTGGCCAGAGAGCTTGCCAAGGCGCAGAAGGACGTGCAGTCGCTCACCAAGCAGATCGGCGACCTCCAGGCCGAGGTTGAGGCGGAAGCGGCCGAGCAGGCGAAGGTGGCGAGTTTTGCCCGCATTGCCCCGCACTGGTTTGAGATCTTCAAGAAGGCTCCCACGCTGGAGAAGAAGAAGATGCTCGAACAGATAATCGACCACGTGACGCTGTGGCGCGACCGGATGGAGATAGTCTACAACGTGAACCTGCTTGAGATGGCTGAGCTGGCCGGGGAAGAGGTTGCCGGAACACCCGAACCCTTCTCGCTCAAGGCAGTTGCCAGGATCGGCTAGGGGTAGTCAAATGCAATCAATTGGCGTCCCGGTGGCCGTGGCAGCCAGATATTCGTTTATAACGGCCACAGCTACCATGACCATTCATCCAATAAGGCTGACCGGGCTGGTAATCACTGTTCCCCAAACTTTTGAGTACTTGGAAAAGATGCAAGACCGGGTTATTTGGTTTATTACCCAACATTCCCGGGTAAGTGAAAAGAAGTTGCGAGAGATGATGTTTAAAACCGGTGAACTAGCCAGGGACGTCGGTACTATTTTGGTAGGAAAAGAAGCAGTTGACGTGGGGTTGATATTGGAAGTTGGTGGGCTAGGTGATGCTTTAAGAAAATTGGATGAGCTTATTGCCGGCAATTCACCGAGAGAGGTTAACTAAGATGTGGCTTTACACAGTTATGCCTCTGGAAATATGCCTGCAGGGATTAGATACCGGGTATGCCGACAGGTACGAGGAGCTTCAAATAGGCTCAGCTTGCCTGATAGTTGATCCGCTTGGCTTCAGAAAAGCCCGTGTAGTTCAATTAATCTCCCCGATGCCAAGCCATTATCTCTTGCCACAGTTCCAGCCCGGCCGAGTAATAGACCTAGCATCTGAAAGGTAAGAATTAGACTAGCATGCAGTATAATCAGATGGAAGGGAATTTCCATCTGCATGTCGAATAGTTCACCCGAGGTGAAGATGGTTTGGCTCGGCGTGTAAACACCATGCAGACGAAGCTTAAGAACCAGATTATCGGAGTAATCTTGGTGGCGGTCGCGGCATTTAGCGCCCTCAGCCTACATATTGCTCAGGGTCATGGAGCTATGCCCAATGGGGCAGTAGGTTTGGTGGGTGGCTTCATAGCCAGGGTTTTTTATACTTTTGGAGGCGAAGCCAGATATATACTGCCCATAATGATTGGCTTACTTGGCTTTAAGATCATCGTTCAGGCTAAGCCAAGGCACAACCACTATTTTAATGGGGGCTTAGTCCTAATGTTCCTTAGCGTTGTGGCTGCTTGCCACCTGTCCTATGCCATAGCTTATCCGCCTGGAGCGGTACTGCGTTTGGGTTGGGGCGGCATCGGCGGGGGAATTATCGGGGCTCTGATATCCATAGTATTGGTTCGCGCGTTTGGCGCTACCGGCAGCTACATCCTTTTGGCGGCTAGCCTTATCATTTCCTTAATTTGCATTACCAAGGCTTCCCTAGACAAGGGGATAAGTGCGTTCCTAGGATTTCTACAAACAAACTTGATACGACTCAAGGAGCGGTTATCTAGATTCCTTTTCACCGTTGAGGAGGATGAGCCTCTGCCAACTTCCGGTCGCTCGCTCCCTGCAGATGAGCCTGCCGTTATGGTTAATGGGGAAGCGCGCCCCCAACCTGTGATCATAGACCACCGTGAGCAAGCTTTGCCGGAGAAGAAGGTGGCCAGTGGTGTTAGCGAGTATGCTCGTCCGGTGACTGCGCCGCCAGTAGGGACTGCGGATGGGCCTTTGGGCTTGAATAAATCAACTACCGGGCAAGCGTTCAAGCTTCCGCCCCTAGACTTGTTGAGCCGCTCGCCTAAACCTCGTGGAGCCAAATTGACCAGAGATATAAACGAAAAAGTCAAGCTGCTAGAGGATACGTTGGAGAGCTTTGGGGTGAAGGTCAAGGTTACTCAAGTTACTTATGGTCCAGCAGTGACAAGGTTTGAAGTTCAGCCTGCACCAGGTGTCAAGGTAAGCCGGATTATGGCTTTGTCTGATGACATTGCCCTGAGCTTGGCTGCGCCGCAGGTGAGAATTGAAGCTCCTATTCCGGGAAAATCAGCTTTAGGTATAGAAATACCAAATCGTGAAACAGCTGTGGTTCATTTTCGTGAAGTCTTAGAGTCTCCCGAGTTCCAAAATTCCAGCTCCAAACTGACTGTTGCCCTGGGCAAGGATATAGCCGGAAGTGCAGTAGTAGCGGACCTGGGGCAAATGCCTCACCTTTTGATTGCGGGAGCGACAGGTTCTGGTAAAAGCGTTTGCCTCAATGCTCTCATCTGCAGTCTGCTCTTTAAGGCAACTCCAGACGAACTTCAGTTGCTGATGATTGATCCCAAGATGGTAGAGCTGACCACTTTTAACGGCATTCCCCACTTATTGGCTCCAGTCGTAACCGACCCCAAACGCGCAGCAACTGCCCTCAGGTGGATGGTTAGTGAGATGGAAAAACGCTATGAGCTTTTTGCTAGCGCTGGAGTTCGCGACATAACCCGTTATAACGTGTTGAAGCTGCATGAAGCTGAAGAGGGCGGAGAGAGTTGTCTTCCTTACATTGTGGTTATCATAGATGAGCTGGCTGACCTTATGATGGTGGCACCAGCAGATGTTGAGGACGCCATCTGCAGGTTGGCACAGATGGCTCGAGCTGCAGGTATCCATTTAGTTATAGCCACCCAGAGGCCCTCAGTTGACGTAATAACTGGGGTAATCAAAGCCAATATACCTTCGCGAATTTCATTTGCCGTCTCCTCTCAAGCCGACTCCAGGACTATTCTCGACAGTGCGGGCGCCGAAAAGCTCTTGGGGCGAGGCGACATGTTGTTCTTGCCAGTTGGAGCGCCCAAGCCAATTCGAGTGCAAGGAGCCTATTTGTCGGACAAAGAAGTAGAGGATGTAGTCAGTTTTCTGCAAAGCCAAGGCCACCCCAAATACGATCAAAACATATTTCAAAAGAAAGAAGAGCAAATGCGGCAGGAATCCGAAGAGGATGAGTTACTGCCGGAAGCAGTGCGAATCCTGATCGAAAGCGGGCAAGCTTCAATTTCTCTGCTTCAGCGACGCCTTCACATCGGTTATACTCGGGCTGCTCGCCTAATTGATCAGATGGAGGCCAGGGGCATCATTGGCGGGTACGAAGGTACCAAGCCGCGAGCCATTTTAATGACGTGGGAGCAGTACCGAAGATCGTTTGGAGGGGTCTAATAGCCCCTTGGGGGGGGTCAGTGGATGGGTGGACTAGGCGAAACATTGCGCGCAGCAAGGGAACGCAAGGGTGTATCCTTAAAGCAAGCTGAGGAAGCTACCAAGATCCGGAGCAAGTACTTGGAGGCCTTGGAGCGAGAAGATTTTGGTGCTCTGCCGGGTAAGGTTTACGCTATTGGCTTTGCTAAAACCTATGCCAAGTTCCTAGGGCTCAACAGTGAGGAGGTGGCCCACCAGTGCCGTTCTCAACTGAGCGAGCTAGATCGTGGTCATGGTGGCGAAGAAGACCTGCCTGCAACTGTCTATTTGGTGCCGAAGAATCAGCCTTGGCGTAGGTACATACGGGCTACTGCAGCGTTCCTTGTCGTTCTTTGCCTTTTGCTAGGTGCTTACTGGGCCATCAATCATGTTTTGGTTTCTTCGCCTGCCTTAACCTCTAATAATCATCCATCAACAGATACCCCTCGGGTTCCTCCTGAGACTAGTCATCCGGGCCCAACCAACCCCAGCAATCCCCCGGCTGAGCAGGGTTTGGAGCTAAACATCCGAATAATAAAAGATGAGTGTTGGGTAAGTATTACTTCCGACGGAGTAAGAGTATACCAGGGGCTGATCCGTGCTGGAGATCAGAAGACCGTAATCGCCCGAAGAGAAATTATAGTTAGATTGGGGAATGCTGGGGTGGTTAGCTTGAGTCTAAATGGTCAAGATTTGGGTATTGTCGGGAAACCCGGGCAGGTGGTTACCAAACGCTTTACTGCCCCATAAGAATCAAAAAGTAGGTGCAGGTATATTGCCTACTCCTACTCTCGGGATGCTAAAACTAATAATTGTGCGACCTGTATTTAGGATCGCTTGTCTCTAGCTCTAGCTTTGGGTAACGTCTCCTTTCTGGACAAGCGCAACCGCCCCTGTTGGTCAAACCCAATGGCTTTGACAAGGATCTCCTGGCCCTGGTGGACCACATCTTCAACTCGAGCAATCCGGCGATCGGATAGCTGGGAAATATGCACCATACCTTCCTTTCCTGGTAGGCCCAATACCCCCGGTATTATTTCTACAAAAGCGCCGAAATCGGTTATCCGGGTCACTTTACCGGAATAAATCTTGCCTATCTCTACATCCTGGGTTAGTGCTTGAATCAGGCTTACGGCTTTTGCCCCGCTTTCGCCATCGCTAGCAGCTATAAAGATACGACCGTCGTCCTCGATGTCTATCCTTACACCAGTTTCTTCAATGATCTTCTTAATAATCTTACCACCGGGACCGATTACCTCGCGGATTTTGTCGGGATCAACAACCATCCGGATGATCCTAGGCGCCAACGGTGAGAGTTCTGGGCGAGGCTTGGGTATGGCTCCCAGCATACTATCTAGGATCTGCGCTCGGCCTTTACGAGCTTCTTCTAAGGCTGAGCGAAGAATTTCCTCGCTTATACCTTTGGTTTTAATGTCCATTTGCAGGGCGGTAATTCCTTTAGCGCTACCCGCTACCTTGAAATCCATGTCCCCAAGGGCGTCTTCAATCCCTTGAATATCCGTTAGTACTGCGAATTCTCCTTCGCCTTTAATCAAGCCCATAGCTACGCCAGCAACCGGGGCACTAATGGGCACTCCTGCGTCCATCAGGGCTAAGGTACTTCCGCAGACGCTAGCCATGGAAGTAGAACCGTTAGATTCGAGTACTTCCGACACCAAGCGTATGGTATAAGGAAACTCTTCCTCTCCCGGGAGGACTGCTTCTAAGGCACGCTCAGCTAAGGCTCCGTGCCCGATTTCTCTGCGGCCTGGTCCTCGCATAGGTCGGGCTTCACCAACGCTGTAGGGAGGAAAGTTATAATGGTGCATGTAGCGCTTACTCTCTTCAACACCCAGTCCGTCTAGTATTTGTTCATCGCTTACGGCGCCAAGGGTAGCGACGGTCAGAACCTGAGTCTCGCCTCGGGTGAACAACCCCGATCCGTGCACTCTGGGAATAACGCCTACTTGGCAGAAGATAGGGCGAATCTCATCGAGTTGTCGGCCATCAATCCTTACTTTTTCCTCAAGGACCATTCGGCGTAAAACTTGCTTTTCGGTTTCTTCGATAATTGCCCGAACTGTCCTTTCCACCTGAACGGGGTCATCACCGCCATGCTCATCTAATACTTCTTTGACTATCTGGTTCTTGATTTCCTCTAGATGTTTTTCTCGCTCGAGCTTTCGTGGTTTGCTTCTTTGGTACTCACGAATAGCTGCTTCCAAGACTGCTTTTGATTTACTTTGCAGCTCGGAAATTAAACTTGGCTCCAGCGGCTCAGCCGCTACCACCATTTCTTGCTTAGGTTTAGCTAGGTTTAACGACAAGGCCTCTTCCCGAAAGTCATTAATGAACTTAGCGATTCTTGCTACTTCTCTGTGGCCAGTCATTATTGCCTCGAGCATTTTGGATTCTCCAACTTCTTTTGCTCCTGCTTCCACCATCATTACTGCGTCATGGGTTCCGGCTACCACTAGATGGAGCTGGCTTTTTTCGCTTTGGGCCAAGGTAGGGTTAATTACTATTTCACCATCTACTAAGCCCACCAGTACGCCACCAATCGGTTCAGCAAAGGGTATGTCTGAAATCGTTAATGCTGCCGAAGCAGCGGTCAGGGCCAGAATATCCGGGGGATTATCCTGGTCCACTGCTAATACAGTTACAACTACGTGAACGTCATTGCGGTATCCTTTTGGAAACAAAGGGCGAATCGGTCGGTCTATGAGACGTGCAGATAGAATAGCCTTTTCGCTGGGACGCCCCTCCCGTTTTATGAAACCACCTGGAATCTTTCCTACAGCGTAGTGCCGCTCCTCATAGTCTACTGTTAATGGAAAGAAATCTATTCCTTCACGCGGTTCGGAGGAAGAAGTAGCAGTTGCCAGAACTACGGTATCGCCATATCTGGCTAATACTGCCCCATTGGCTTGGGTTGCTAACCTACCAGTCTCGAGTATCATTCGTCTTCCTGCTACTTCTAGATCGCGAACTAATGTTTCGCGTTTTTGAAGCACGTTAACCACCTCTTGCCTTTACCTGGTGTCCAGTATTGCCGATTCCAGCGAAGAGTAGTCGACGCTCTACTTACCTATTTTCTTAGACCCAATTTTTCAACAATGGCCAGGTAACGCGCAGGGTGGTTATCCTTGAGATACCTGAGCAAGCCCCGTCGTTGGCCGACCATCTTGAGTAAGCCGCGTCGAGAGTGAAAATCCTTTCGATGCTGTTTCAGGTGCTCGGTAAGCTGGTTAATTCTTTCGGTGAGTAGAGCAATTTGTACCTCTGGTGACCCTGTGTCCTGCTCGTGAATACGGAACCGATCGATGATTTCATGTTTCCTTTCTGGTGAAAGTGGCATTTTTAAAAACCTCCTCATTTTATCCCCGCAGGTAAGCTTAGCATCTCGTGCGGCCTAGTCGCTACGGTTCATAACTGACTGCTAGAAGTCATTATAAGGCAAATGTACCCGGCAAGCAACTTAATTGCTTGGCGTAAAATAACCACGGGATTTCCCATTCCTTCCCACGGAAAGCTAAGGGCGAAAAAAGCTGAGACCTCACTCCGAAGTGGGAATTGAAAGGAGGAGTAAGGTCTCATGAGAAACTCTTTCTGAAACCATAACATTGCATGAGGCCGCAACTTTTAAGGATATTGTGTAAAAGGCTTGGCTTGCAGGAGTGCGCCGTTTGTGATACCATCATTTTAGTCAAATAACCCTACTATGCGCGTGGGTGGCTGTGGTTTAGAGCCAACACCATTGAAAAGGGAGCCTAACTCTGCATCTGGCTTGTAGGCCCGGTACGGGAAACAAAAAGGTTGCAGGAGGGCACCCACCTGCTGAGAGCAGGTTCGTAAACTCCGGCCGCCACGGCATTAGTGGGGTTTTATGTTACCAAGGGCTTATCTCTGGTGAGGAAGCGGGGATACGGGTGGATTTGGCAAAGGCTCCTTTAGCGCGGCGAATGCGCCCTCAGTCTCTGGATGAATTTGTCGGCCAAGAGCATTTGGTGGGAAAAGGCCGGGTGCTTCGGCGCGCTATCGAGGCTGACCAGATAGGTTCAATGATATTCTATGGGCCACCTGGAACTGGCAAGACTGCTTTAGCGGAAATCATTGCCCGCATGAGCAAAGCTGCCTTTTTGCAATTAAATGCGGTCACGGCAGGTATTTCGGATTTAAGAAAGGTATTCCAGCAAGCCGAGGAGCGGCTTAAAACCAAAGGGCAGCGAACTATAGTCTTTATCGATGAGATTCATCGTTTTAGCCGGGTCCAGCAGGACGCCCTACTCCCGGCCATCGAAAATGGCATCATTGTCCTTATTGGAGCCACCACCGAGAATCCTTTCTTCCAAATCACCCCACCGCTGATTTCCCGCTCTCGCTTGTTTAGGTTTGAGCCCCTTAGTGATGCTCAAGTTGAGACCATCGTGCGAAGGGCGCTGGCAGATAAGGAGAAGGGATTGGGGAAAGTATCAATAGTCCTTGATTCAGATGCTCTTGCCCACTTGGTAAAGTCAGCTGACGGAGATGCGCGCGCAGCTCTAAACGGACTTGAATTGGCTGCCACCTCGGCTATGCCTGATAGTGACGGGGTCTACCACGTGACCCTAGAGATGGTAGCCGAGGCCATGCAATGCCGGGTGCTGCTGTACGACAAGGATAGCGACCAACACTATGATACCATCTCTGCCTTTATAAAAAGCCTGCGGGGTTCGGACCCCGACGCAGCAGTATATTGGTTGGCGAGGATGCTGCATGCGGGCGAAGATCCTCGGTTCATAGCTCGCCGCATGATCATACAGGCTGCTGAGGACGTTGGCTTGGCTGACCCGATGGCCTTAGTCCTTGCGGTAGCGGCAGCGCAGGCGGTAGAACTGGTAGGCTTACCCGAAGCCAGGATTCCCATGGCGGAAGCTGCTATTTATATCGCCTGTGCCCCTAAAAGTAACAGCGCATATTTAGCTATTGGAGAAGCTATGAAAGCAGTAGAGGAAACCAGAATTTCGGGAGTGCCGCTGCACTTGCGTGACGCCAGTTACCGTGGAGCCAAAAAACTTGGGCACGGTACGGGTTATAAGTATCCCCACGACTACCCAGGGCATTACGTGGCCCAACAATATCTTCCTGCCGAGATCCAGTCGGCTTGTTACTATAACCCCTCCAACGAGGGCCGGGAAAGGCAGCTTCGGGCTCGCTTGGAAACGCTGCGCGCCAACCGGCCCAATTCTTCCAAAAGACCTTGACAAATTCCGAGTACACTACTAGGATATAGCCAGGCGGTGGCAGTATAAGCGCCGTTGTTTAGGGCAAAATTGGACTAGGTGCTAATCAAAGGTGGTGTTGATCTTGCGACGGGTTTACCTGGACCACGGAGCCACTACACCAGTTCATCCAGAAGTGGTCAAAGCTATGCTACCTTACCTAAGTGCTCAGTTTGGTAATCCCTCCAGCTTGCATGAGTGGGGACGAGAAGCTAAAGCAGCCATGGAGGATGCGCGCAGCAGGGTTGCTAAGCTCATCGGGGCCGACTCAGAAGAAATATTCTTTACCAGCGGTGGTACTGAGTCAGACAATCTAGCTATTTTCGGGGTCGTCAACTCCCTTCGGAAACGCGGTAATCACTTGATTACTTCTGCCGTTGAGCATCATGCGGTTCTTGACAGTGTGAAGTACTTGGGCGAACACGGGTTTGATGTTACCTGGATTCCCGTGGATGGATATGGTTTGGTTAACCCTGAGGACATCAGGAAAGCCATAAGGCCAGATACCATTCTGATTAGCATTATGCATGTTAACAATGAGGTTGGCACCATTCAGCCCATCGAAGAAATCGGACGTATTGCCAAGGAGCATGGGGTAGTGTTCCATACTGATGCTGTCCAAAGCTGTGGGAAAATACCAGTAAATGTTAAGGCGTTAAATGTTGATCTCTTAAGCCTTTCCTCCCATAAGATTTACGGTCCTAAGGGATCAGGAGCTTTATATGTTCGCAAGGGCCTTCGGCTTGAGCCGATTCTCCACGGCGGCGGGCAGGAGAAAAAAAGGAGGCCAGGAACTGAAAACCTGCCAGGAATAGTTGGCTTTGGCAAGGCTGCTACCATTGCGCTTGAGGAACTGGGAACGGAAATGGAGCGCTTGACCACACTCCGGGATCGGCTAATCGAAGGGATTCAGAACCGAATCGAATATGTGCACCTAAATGGGCATCCAAGCCATCGTATTCCGGGAAATGTAAATATGAGTTTTGAGTTTGTTGAAGGAGAGTCCCTCCTTCTTAGCCTAGATATGCAAGGCATTGCTGCTTCTAGTGGCTCGGCATGTACCTCAGGTTCATTGGAACCTTCGCATGTATTGTTGGCAATGGGTATCCCGCACCAGCTAGCCCAAGGATCAGTGCGAATGACTTTGGGCCGCGATAATACAGCTGAGGACATTGACTATGTATTAGAGGTGTTGCCGGATATAGTCAGCAGGTTGCGATCCATGTCGCCGCTTTCTCCGGAAATGAACAATGGATGGAGGAGGGAAGCCCATGTATAGCCAAAAAGTAATGGATCATTTCACCTGCCCTCGCAATGTGGGTGAGATTAAAGATGCAGATGGGATTGGCCAGGTCGGGAACCCAGTTTGCGGGGACATTATGCGCCTTTATATTAAGGTTGAAGGCGATATAATTAAGGACGTTAAGTTTAAGACTTTTGGTTGCGGCGCCGCTATCGCCACTAGTAGTATGGTTACGGAGATGGTTAAAGGTAAGAGCATTCAGGAGGCCTTAGCTATTTCTAACCGCGCTGTCGCCGAAGCTCTGGATGGGTTGCCTGCCAACAAGATGCATTGTTCCAATTTGGCGGCCGATGCGTTACATGCGGCAATTCGTGACTACCAACAGAGATTGGCCCGAGCCGGTTAATGCGTGAGCTAGCGAGGTGATCAGCATCATGGCTAAAGTAATGGTAGCTATGAGCGGCGGTGTGGATAGCTCCACCGCTGCTTTTTTGTTAAAGGAGGCCGGTCACGAGGTTGTAGGGGTTACCCTGGAGATATGGCCTCAAGATGCTCCACTACCGGCAGGAGAGGTAGGGTGTTGTTCCCTTCGGGCTGTCGAAGACGCCCGGAAAGTCGCTAACCATATTGGTATACCTCATTATGTTTTTAATTTCCGTGATGTATTCGAAAGCGCGGTCATTGAACCATTCATATCCTCATACTTGCGGGGAATGACCCCCAACCCTTGCATTACCTGTAATATTAAAATCAAATTTGAAGCCTTGTTGAAACGTGCTTTGAGCCTGGGTATGGAATACCTAGCTACCGGTCATTATGCCCGAATTCAATATCAGCCCCAGGCCCAGAGGTACTGGCTATTGCGGGGAATTGATAAAACCAAGGACCAAAGCTATGTTCTTTACGGTTTCAAGCAGGAGCAACTGGCTCATGTTTGGTTGCCGCTTGGGAGCCTCAGTAAAAAGAAAACCCGAGAAATTGCCGAGGAGGCGAAGCTGCCGGTAGCCCAAAAAAAAGAGAGTCAGGAGATTTGTTTTGTTACCGAAGGTGATTACCGTAAGTTCTTGTGTCGGAGAGCGGGAGACAAGATTTACCCCGGACCTTTTATTGATGCTGAAGGACAGATAGTAGGCCGGCACCGTGGCCTAGCCTATTATACCATCGGGCAAAGACGGGGCTTGGGGCTGTCGTTGGGGTACCCTGCTTATGTGATCGACATGAGGCCGGATCTCAATGCCGTGGTAGTAGGGCCCAAAGAACTCTTGTACCGCCGGAGTTTGATTGCTTGCCAGAACAACTTCATCGCCTTGGGAAAGTTAGAAAGTGAGCTTAAGGCTGAGGTTCAGATTCGTTATCGTTCGCCGGCAGTTCCTGCGCTTCTTGAACCACAAGGCCAAGATAGGGTAAAAGTAACTTTTGAAAAACCCCAACGGGCAATCACTCCTGGCCAATCGGTGGTGTATTACCGTGGCGATGTAGTCCTTGGCGGTGGCATAATTGAAAGCTAGGTGTAATTTGCGTCGGTCCAGGTGATAATAGATAGGAGGGGTTAGAGAGGTGCAGCAGCTTGAATGTTGGTCGCAAACTGGTAGGCCGACCTGTTATCCTGCAGGAAACAGGCGCCAAAGTGGGTCGAATAAAAGATGTAATCTATGATCCAAATGAGCGCAGGATACTGGGCCTAAAAGTTGAGCAGGACGGCCTTTGGCCCCGGGTGGTTTTGGTGCCATGGTATCTTGTTAGAGTTGATAACGACGCAGTGCTGGTCGAGTCGGATAATATATCCGAAGCTAGATTGGGAACTGAAGCTAGTGCTATAAGCGAGTTGGTGGGAGCGCCGGTGGTAACGGAAACTGGACAGCAAGTTGGCAATGTAGCCGATGTGGTGTTCACCAAGTCGTGGGATAAGGTTGAAGGGGTTGAGCTGAGCGAGGGGGTAATCCCTGACTTCATAGATGGACGCAATATTGTTTTGCAAGACAACATTGTGGCATGGGGGAAAGATGGAATAGTAGTCCATGGCGCGCTGGTGCCGGAACAGGAGGAGAAGCGGTGAATTGTCCCAATTGTGGGAGTAGCGAGGTGGGGAAAATAGGTCTGCAACAGTACTACTGTTGGAATTGTATGGTTGAGTACAACGATAAGCGAGAGGTTTTTGCCATCAATGAGGATGGATCGTTAGAACATGTTCAGATAGACAGTTGAGGAGGTGAAGTAGTTGGCAACGCGCGGGTTTTGGAATGGGATAATAACTGGCGGCTTGCTGGGTATTGTAGTGGGTGCATTCGTTTTTTCTAAGCGAGGATCCATGGTTTTCTCTCTCCCCGAACGGACCAGGGAAATGGCCCAAGATGCCAAGTGAACCATTATGGGGTTTCTCAAGAAATAAGGGTGGTAACCCCTTTGAGAAGTCGCCGGGCGAGAATGGCAGTACTGCTTTGCTTAGGGATTGGCCTCGGCGCCTTTTTATACTTCGCTCGGGGCATGATTACACCATTCGGTTTAGCTCTGATTATGAGCTACATTCTTAACCCAGCAGTCACAGCCGTGGAAAAAAGAGGGTATTCGCGAGCCTGGGCGATTAGCTTGGTGTACTTCGGACTTTTCGGTGTTGTCCTTGCCTTGGCAGGAGTGGGAGTTCCTGTACTTTTACGAGAGCTAGGAAGCCTTGCTGATACTCTTCCCCGGTACACCCAAGAGATAAGCAACAGGATCAGCCTACTCCGAGTCAATTTTCAACAAATTGCTCTTCCTGGTAACCTACATTTAACCATAATCGGTTCCCTTGAATTGCTTGAAGCCAGCCTTCTAGGGGAGCTAAAGGGGATTTCCGATGCTCTGATTGGACTAATTGGTTACTTGCCTGATTTGCTGTTGGCACCATTTTTAGCCTTTTACTTTCTGGCTGACTGGACTAACTTAGGCAGGGGTATTATTAATTTTCTTCCCGTAGGATGGCGACCGGAAATTAAAGAGGTGCTTGGCCAGATCGATACGGCTTTGACCGGGTTTATCCGGGGGAATCTTCTAGTCAGCTTATTAGTCGGTACCTTAACTGGTTTTGGTTTAGCTTTAGTGGGGGTCAAATACTCTCTGTTGCTGGGGTTGATTATGCTTTTAATGGACTTGGTACCTTACCTGGGGCCATTTCTAGGGGCTATTCCGGCTATTCTAATAGGCCTGCTTGATTCATGGCAAAGGGCGGTTTGGGCACTAGCTGTGGTTGTGGTGGTACAGCAGATTGAGTCAACTATATTGGCGCCAAAGATTCTTGGGAATACCACTGGCCTGCACCCTTTAACTGTTATTTTTGCACTCTTACTGGGTGCCCACTGGTGGG
>JACIYF010000054.1 GCA_014360065.1 Clostridia bacterium
GATAGTTAAGGACAGGATGCTTTCCGGGCAAAGTGGCAAGGTCCGCATAGAGGTAGGGTATGGGTTGGAGGGGGCTATACCCGATGGAAAAGCTGGTCGGATCCTGGATGAATACGTTTTGCCGGCCTGGCAATCTGGCAAATATAGCGACGGTATTTACCAAGGTTACCTGGCTTTAGCTGGAGAGGTAGCCAAGGAGTATAACTTAGATATTAGTGCTGATCCCCAGCTACAGTCACTGAAAGATTATCCCGTAGAAAGCAACGGGCTTGACGGCTTCCCTTGGGGGATACTAGTGTTTTTCGTTTTTGTAATAGCTTATTCGTTGACCGCTATCCGCAGGCGTAAACAGGGATATCCTGGAGGCAAGTCGGGACCGTTTTGGGGGG
This sequence comes from Clostridia bacterium, assembly GCA_014360065.1. Taxonomy (NCBI): domain Bacteria; kingdom Bacillati; phylum Bacillota; class Clostridia; species Clostridia bacterium. The sequence continues at coordinate 390 of JACIYF010000054.1, forward strand.
GTGGCTTCCCAGGTGGATTTCCCGGCGGTGGTTTTGGTAGCGGTGGCTTTGGTGGTTTTGGTAGCGGTGGCTTTGGTGGCGGTTCCAGTGGTGGGGGAGGCGCGAGCCGCTAGGGGTAACTAGCCACCATATGCGGGGGCCTCGTCTGTTCTAAGGCGGAGGTGAGAATGACTGAGGATTAGCCTTAAAGGGAGTCAAGTAGGCAGAGTACCATGAACTATTCGAAATTACGGAAAGGAAATAATGGTATGACAAACACTGACTTGACCACCAGGCCTTGGGCCAGGCATTACCCGAGCCAGGTGCCAATCCGGCTTAATTACCCTAATCAAACCCTGCCGCAGCTACTTGACCAGACTGCTCAGCAGTTTCCGGATACGCTGGCTACGATATTCTTTGGCCAGCAAATGACCTACTCCGCCTTGGCTTTTGCGGTGAGCCGGTTTGCTACCGCCTTGAGCAAGCTGGGGGTTAAAAAAGGCGACCGGGTAATGCTTATGGCCCCTAATTGTCCTCAGTTTGTGATTGCCTATTACAGCATCCTTAAGCTGGGAGCCATAGTGGTACAGACCAACCCCATGTACGTGGAAAGAGAAATCCTGTACCAAGCCAATGACTCCGGGGCCAAGGTAGTAATCTTTTATGATGCGCTATACCCCCGGATAAAGAATGCTCGGGCTGAAGCCTGCTGGGAGACCCTCATCACCTTTAGCTTTGCCGAGCGGATGCCCGTAGATGATAGTGTCTTACGCCTTGAGGAGCTAGCGGCTAATACTGGTGGCGGGGTACCGCCGGTAAGTATTGATTTGGAGAATGACGTGGCTATATTCCAGTATACTGGAGGTACTACTGGTGTTTCCAAGGGAGTGATGTTGACCCATAAAAACTTAGTGGCCAACGCCTGGCAGGTACGCCATTGGTTTCATGACGCCGTGCCCGGACAGGAAAGGGTCCTGAGCGTACTCCCATTCTTTCACTCCTTTGGCATGACTTGTTCCATGAACCTGCCGGTAGTAATGGGTTTGACCATGATTCTGGTTCCCCGGTTCAATCCCGATGAAGTTCTCGAGGTTATTAAAGCCCACCAACCCACCATTTTTCCTGGGGTTCCCACCATGTTTACGGCCATTGTTAATCATCCTCGGGTAGAGGAGTATAATGTGGCTTGTATTCGTAACACCATCAGCGGCGGGGCACCTTGCCCGGTGGAATTGATTGCTGAATTTAAGCGAAAAATTGGCGCTCCCTTACTGGAGGGCTATGGTCTGTCGGAAACCTCACCGGTTACCCATTGCAACCCTCTAGGTGGAATGACCAAAGTAGGAAGCATTGGTCTGCCAATATCCGACACTGACTGTAAGATAGTTGACTTGGAGACGGGTACTCGCGAACTTGGCGAAAACCAGGTAGGCGAGCTTATCATTAAAGGCCCGCAAGTCATGAAGGGATACTGGAATATGCCTGAGGACACTGCAGCTACCCTGCGCGATGGTTGGCTATATACAGGAGACATTGCCAAGATGGATGAAGACGGCTATTTCTACATTGTGGACCGCAAGAAGGAAATGATTATTGCCGGCGGCTACAACATCTATCCCCGGGATGTAGAAGAAGTGCTGTACGAGCATCCCAAGGTAATGCAGGCGGCAGTGGTTGGTGTTCCCGATAAGTACCGAGGGGAAACAGTGAAGGCCTTTGTGGTGTTAAGACCTGGGGAAACTATGTCTGAGCAGGAAGTTATTGAATACTGCCGGCAAAAAATGGCGGCTTACAAGGTGCCTCGCCTAGTCGAATTCCGAGATTCATTGCCCATGAGCGCAGTAGGAAAGATCCTGAGGCGAGAGCTCGCAGCCGAAGAGCGAAAAAGGGCTGGCCTATAGAAAACAAACTGAATCATGTTGGAGCCATTCCCCTGGACTATCCAACCCACTCCCAGGGGAGTTTTCTTTTTTGGTTGACTTTCCAGGCGAGATCTGGGATAATTCTCGTTTCGGAAGGGTAGGGGTGTTGCCCTTAAAATGGGAGAGGAAAGAGGCGTGATTGAGATGAAGGCGGTCCTAGTTTTGGAGGACGGCTTTGCTTTGGAAGGTGAGGCCTTTGCTGGAGAAGGAGAAATCTTCGGCGAGGTCGTTTTTAATACTAGCATGACTGGCTATCAGGAGATTCTTACTGATCCTTCCTATAAAGGCCAGATCGTGACCCTCACTTATCCCCTGATCGGCAATTATGGTATTAATGCTGAAGACGTAGAGTCCTTTAAGCCTCACGTTGAGGCTCTTGTGGTCCGGGAATATAGCCGCTTTCCTCATAACTGGCGAAGCCAGCGCACTCTAAAGGAGTTCTTGGAACAATTTGGGATATTGGGAATAGAAGGAATCGATACCCGGGCGCTGACTAAGCACATTCGGGAAGCCGGGGCGATGAAAGGGGTAATCTCTACCAGGGATTTTGATATTAAGCGGTTGCTTGAGAAGGTTAGAGCTTACCCAGGTTTAGTAGGTCGGGATATGGTTCAACACGTTACCTGCAGGCAACCTTACCGCTGGCAGCAAGGGCCCAAGAGTATCGACGGAGTAACAGGTAGCTTATCTGCTATAGGGCCAAAGAGTAGTCAGTACAAGTACCGGGTGGTGGCATTTGATTACGGAGTTAAGTACAATATCCTTCGTTTGCTTGAAGCCATCGGTTGCGAAGTGATTGTCGTTCCAGCCTGGACTAAGGCCGAGGAAGTGCTAGGGCTAGACCCGGACGGTATCTTTCTTTCCAATGGCCCAGGCGATCCAGCTGGGGTGCCCTATGCAATCGAGGAAATTAAGAAGCTGCTTGGCAAAAAGCCAATCTTTGGTATCTGCCTAGGCCATCAGTTCCTGGGTCGCGCCTTGGGATTGGATACATTTAAACTCAAGTTTGGCCACCGGGGGGGCAACCAGCCAGTTAAAGATCTAGCTACAGGCAGGGTAGAAATTACTGCTCAGAATCATGGCTTTTGTGTATGCCGCCCCGATCCTCACACTTGTAACAATCCCGACCTCCTTCGGGAGTTGCGCATTACCCATGTTAATTTAAACGATCGCACTTTGGAAGGAATGGAGCACCGTAGCTTGAAGTGTTTTTCGGTTCAGTACCACCCTGAAGCTTCACCTGGACCTCATGATTCTCGCTACCTGTTTGAGCGATTTGCAAGCCTCATGGAAGAAACCAGGTAAACAGCAGGAAAGTCATAGGAAGGTGACGCAATGCCAAGACGTAACGATATTAAGAAGGTTCTACTCATCGGCTCAGGGCCTATAGTCATCGGCCAGGCTTGCGAATTCGATTATTCCGGTTCCCAGGCTTGTAAGGCTCTTAGAGAAGAAGGTTACGAAGTGGTTTTGGTTAATAATAACCCGGCTACTATCATGACGGACCCGGATATGGCCGACCGAACTTACATTGAGCCCCTAACTCCCGAAATTATTGAGAAAGTAATTGCCCGCGAAAGGCCCGACGTGATGCTCCCTACGGTAGGAGGTCAAACGGGCCTTAATATTGCCGCCGAATTGGCCCGAAACGGAGTTTTGGAACGCTACGGGGTTGAACTTATCGGTGCCAAGTTTGAGGCCATTGAGCGGGCAGAAAAGCGGGAGCTCTTTCGGGAGACCATGGAGAAGATAGGCTTGGAGGTAGCTCGTAGCCGCTTGGTGCACAGTATAGAAGAGGCTCTATCTTTTGCCGACCAAGTTGGCTATCCGGTAGTGATACGACCTTCCTATACCCTAGGCGGGACCGGGGGTGGTATTGCCTATAATGTTGAAGAACTTCGGGAGATGGTAGAGAATGGCCTGGACTATAGCCCTGTCAAGGAAGTCCTGGTGGAAGAGTCGGTAATTGGTTGGAAGGAATATGAACTAGAAGTGATGCGGGATCGGCTCGACAATGTGGTAATCATCTGTTCCATCGAGAATTTTGATCCTATGGGGATTCACACCGGTGATAGCATTACGGTAGCACCTGCCCAGACGCTTTCCGACAAAGAGTATCAAAGTATGCGTGATGCCGCCATTAACATTATCCGCGCCATTGGGGTAGAGACCGGCGGTTCTAATATTCAATTTGCCATGAATCCTGAGACTGGGCGCATGCTGGTAGTTGAAATGAATCCTCGAGTTTCCCGTTCCTCGGCTTTAGCTTCCAAGGCCACGGGATTCCCCATTGCCAAGATCGCTGCCAAGCTGGCCATTGGCTATAGCCTGGACGAAATAGCTAATGACATTACTAAGAAGACGCCAGCTAGCTTTGAGCCTACCATTGATTACTGCGTGGTCAAGATTCCCCGCTGGGATTTTGCCAAATTTCCTGGGGCTGATACTACTTTGACCACCCAGATGAAATCGGTGGGCGAAGTGATGGCGATTGGCCGGACGTTTAAAGAAGCTTTACAAAAGGCCATTCGTTCTTTAGAACAGAAGCGAATGGGGTTAGGTGCGGACGGGCACGACGACCTAAGGTTGACCTCCGTATCGCCCGAACAGCTGGAGCAGTTAAAAGCAGAAATTCGAGAAAAGCTAGTTGTTCCAGGGCCGGACCGTCTTTTCTACTTGCGCTATGGTTTTCAGGCGGGAATGGATATTGATGAGATCTACGGGTACACCAAAATTGATAAATGGTTTCTTTATAACATTAAGCAAATAATTGATATGGAAACCGAACTAGCCGAACAGTTGCAGCGAGTTGGAGGCGATGTGGGTCGAATTGACCGTCGCTTGCTCTTGCAAGCCAAATCGTGGGGGTTTTCGGATTGCCAAATAGCTTATCTAGCAGGGGTTTCAGAAGCGGAGGTAAGGGAGAAGCGCATTAGCCGAGGTATAGAAGCGGTATATAAGTTAGTAGATACGTGTGCAGCTGAGTTTGAAGCCTATACCCCTTACTATTATTCCACTTATGAAGCCGAGGACGAGGTACGGAAGTCGGATCGTCGTAAAGTCATGATCTTGGGAGGCGGCCCCAACCGTATCGGACAAGGTATCGAGTTCGACTACTGCTGCGTGCAGGCAGCTTTTGCTTCTAAGGAGGAAGGCCGGGAAGTAATTATGGTCAACTGTAACCCGGAGACAGTTAGCACTGATTACGACACCTCCGATAAACTATATTTCGAACCCTTGACCTTGGAAGATGTTCTCAATATCTATGACAAGGAAAAACCCGAAGGTGTTATCCTTCAGTTTGGAGGCCAAACCCCTCTCAAGCTGGCGCTTTCCTTGGAGGAAGCGGGCGTGCCCATTCTTGGTACCTCGCCGCGAAACATCGATTTGGCCGAGGACCGCGAGAAATTTGCCGAGATCGTAAAGGGGCTAGGCTTGCTGCAGCCTCCCAATGGCACCGGACGTTCGGTGGCTGAAGCCAAGACTGTGGCCCAGCAAATTGGGTACCCGGTCTTAGTTCGACCCTCGTACGTACTTGGTGGCCGAGCTATGGAGATTGTCTATGATGAGGGAGAGCTGGAGGCCTATATGAGCCGCGCTGTTCAGGTATCCCCTGAGTATCCGGTGCTTATTGATAAGTTCATTGAAGATGCCACTGAGGTTGACGTCGATGCAGTTAGCGATGGGCAAACGACTATAATTGCCGGGGTAATGGAGCACATCGAACAAGCTGGGGTTCATTCCGGTGATAGCTCCTGTAGCCTTCCTCCTTATAGTCTGTTGCCTTCGCAAGTGGAAGAGCTCAAGCAAAGCACTAGGCTCCTGGCTCGAGCGTTGAACGTAGTTGGTTTAATCAACGTCCAGTACGCCATTAAGAATGGTAAGATCTACATCCTGGAAGTTAACCCGCGGGCGTCGCGAACTATTCCTTTTGTCAGCAAAGCTACCGGTATCCCTTGGGCAAAGATTGCTACCAAAGTCATGTTAGGCAAAACCTTGGCCGAGCTGGGCATAACCGAAGAGCGAGTTCCCAAGTATACTGCGGTCAAAGAAGCAGTCTTTCCATTTATTAAATTCCCTGGGGTTGATATCATCCTAGGTCCAGAAATGCGGTCCACTGGGGAAGTGATGGGGATCGATGAAACTTTTGGGGCTGCTTTCGCCAAATCCCAGATAGTAGCCGAAACACCATTGCCGCTAACCGGTACGGCCCTAATTACGGTAGCTGACAGAGATAAAGAGGCTGCTTTGCACTTAGCTAAAGAGTTGTCCCAATTGGGATTCAAGATTTGGGCTACCCCTGGCACTGCCAAGTTCTTCCGCCAGAACGGCCTTGAAGTTACCAGGGTCAACAAACTGGCTGAGGGACGGCCTCACATCCTAGACCATATTAAGAATGGCCATGTCGACCTCCTAATCAATACCCCAGTAGGCAAAGGTCCCAAGTATGACGAATACAAGATGCGCCGGCTGGCAACCATGCACAAAATCCCTATTATCACTACCATTCAAGGAGCCAAAGCGGCCGTAGAAGGAATTAAGGCACAAAAGCGAGAAGAATTCCAAGTAAAAAGCATTCAGGAGTACCATGGATCAATCTAATTTGGCCGGCCAAAAGCTCATAGGGAGGCGCCGACGTAATCCATGGGAGGGAACGTGTGGGAGAGGCTGAAGAGCTGTTATCCGCCCATAATTGAACTGATTCCGGTAGGGTTAATAGGATGGGGTATTTACGTATTGGTATCGGGGCTTGAGGAAATGGCGTTATTGATGCCAGTAGACTTTTCTTTCTTCGGAAAGCCAACGGTGCTTGCCACCAAGAACCCTTTGATCCTGTGGTCCTACATCTCTTTAGCTGCAGCTTTATATGCTATCTTCTCCTTGATTTCTTATTATGTGTTGCTTCCTGACGATCCCCGTGAACTGATAAAACTGCCTGCTGACCGGGCAACACCGCTCGACTTTCAAGAGGCCCAAGCCATTCAACGCTCCTGGGTACGTAGCTTTTATGCGCTTAAGACTCTAACAGTTACCAACTTAATCTATCGCTTATGGGGAACGGTATGGATCTCCCTGACCAAGTGGGATAGCTTGGGCTTATGGCCTTGGCTTACGGTTATTCTGATGGTACTTGTGGTACTTCGCCCTCTCTACTTACTAACAAAAACCATTTCTGCCCACCTGGTTAGAGCCTCGGTAGGCGAAACCAGTACTAGTTCCGAAGACAAAAACCGCGACCTAGGAACCTAAGGATTTGAGGTAGCTGGTTACTGCTTCTGCGCACTCAATGGCGGAATTGAAGGCACAGTCGCCACCAGTGCCTTCCGCAGACGTAGTATCGCCAGCCAGGAATAGGTTGGTGAAGCCTGGTACCCTTATAGGCGGGCGGTCAGGCCGAGCTTGGCCAGGTCGAGGGACAAATCCATCTACCATGGATAACGTCAATATTCTTTCCCACTCTAGGTTTTCCCATATGCCCGGGAACATTTGTTCGAGAATCTTCCTAAGGGTCCTAATTTCTCTTTCTATCCGCTCACGATTTTTCATGATTGATTCGGGAAGGGGATAGTACCAAGACCCGATTTGCTTACCGGGGGGTGCTACCGAAGCATCGATGTTGGACGAAAACTGACCCATAGTTACTGGCTTGCCGGTCACTACCAAGCCATCTATGTCCGACACCGGCTTCTTTAAACCAAAATCTAGGGCAATCCCAGCGGTGGGCTCTAGGCTGGTAACTCGGGAAGCAAGGGATTTAGGAAAGAGATTCTTGGGGACTATGCGAGACAAATTTTGCACCGGGAAAGCACACACAATGGCCTGAGCCTGAAGACGGTTCCCGTCAGCCAATTCGACGGCAATCGCCTTATCCTTAGAAAAGGAGATTTGCTTCACCTGACTATGGAGTCGGATTTCACCCCCACCTTTTTCGATAACTTGTCGCAGCTTGTTCAGAATCTGGCTGGTTCCGCCTCGGGGATAGGCTACCTTTTCTTTAGCTTTTAAACTTTTCCTAATGAATACTGATAGCTCGCCCACCGAGGTCTTTTCGGGATCTATAGCAACAATGCCAATACCCGCTAAGGCCACCATTAGCTCCTTCAGCGCACCGGACCGGACCTTGCCAATCAGCTGCGAGTAAGGGCGCTGCCATGAGGACTCAGGTTTTGCCATTAGCAAGCGCAGCAGAATGTTAGTTGCCTGTAATCTTTCGGGAAAACTTAAAATCTTGGTAGTCAAGAATTTGGGGGCTGAATTTGGGAAAGGATAAAACCGCCCTCGGTGAAAGTAAACCGGCGGCCCGGGATGACAGAAATCGATGGACTCCCCCAACATGTGCATTAGTCGCTGGGCGGCCCCCTCGCTGCCAAAGCGGTTGGCATGAAGGCCGTACTCTACGATGTAACCGTTGCGGCGACGATACGAGGCCCGGCCTCCAATGTTACCAGCCTGCTCTAGGACCAAAACCCTGAGGTTTTGGCGAGCCAGTAGGGCCGCAGTAGATAAGCCGCCGTAGCCGCTACCGATAATAATTACATCCATTTTAGCCACCTCTATCTCAACGGCGAATCGCAAAAAGCGAAATAGGGCCGGGGCAAAGGTGGCTGTCTCCCAACCCGGCACCGGCCCATCTTCCAATCGAGTCTTAGCCAGCTGCCGCCGTTGCTAGTAATTGATTGGCTTCCGCCAAACCCACTTGGGCTAGCTTATCGGGCAGGGGCCTTCCCGTTGCATCGAGTCCCCGAAGCTGGTAGAATTCGCGCAGCATTAGTTCTATGTCTGGGACCGAGCCGGCTGTAACCCCATCCTCAAGGGGCGTAAGTATCTTATCTGGCAACCGGTCGTCTTGGCTACGGATGCCGCGGAGGCAGTTGATCACCCGCTTGGTGAGCCAAATCCTTTCTCCTCGCTCCTGAATCAGTTCTGGGGACCACTCTTCCCCAGTCACTACTGCTAAGCCTGCGCAAAGGTTGAGGTCATCGATGGGAATAGATCCGAATTCGCAGAGGATGGCGGCGTTGCTAAATATGCCGGCCAGATTCTGGGCGGTTACCACCAGCTGGGCCTTGCCTTTGCTGACTTGACCTTCTACGGCATCGGTTATGTTTACTCCAGGGTACAAAGATACGCCTTGTTCGATCCACATGGTCTTGTCTGAGACATGGCAGGACCCTCGGTATCCGGTGGCATAAGCAAGCCCGAGGCCGTGAGTAGCGCGGGGATCATGCATGGGTGACTCCAGCCCTTTGACTGTGGTTAACAGAGATTCGGTAGCGGCTCCTAGCTCCCGGGCAGCTCGGCGACTTCCTTTGGCCAGTATAGCACCGAAGCCCTGGCAGTTGCCAATCTGCTTGACCAGCTCGACGATGGCTTCTGTGTTGCCCCAGGTAAGCTCTAGCCCACCGGTTACCTCCGCGTTTATCAACCCGGCCTCATAGCAGTCAATAGCCCAAGCCACCGTGCTTCCACAAGAGATAGTATCCATGCCATAATCGTTGCAGAATCGGTTTATCCAGCAGATGGAGGCCAAGTCCGAGTTGAGGCATAAACTACCAAAAACAGCTACCGTCTCGTATTCGGGTCCAGGGCCAGGTTCAATAGCGTACGGGCCTTCCTTAACCTCAACATGGCGCTTGCAAGATATGCTGCAACCATAGCAGGTTTTGGTCCCGATGAGATAGTTTTCGCTAAGGGCCGGAGCATTGATCAACGCTTGGCCTTCATCCCAGGTACCTAACGTCCAGTTGCGGGTGGGCACATCACCGGTAAGATACCCCGTATCCATGCCGCTTAAACTGCCCATGCCGCCTATGGATTCGAGGATGATGCTTCCTTCCTGCAGTTCCCTCCATTCTTTTCGGACTTCCCTTGCCCGGTCGGGGTCAAACACAGGGACCTTTTGGCTACCCCTTACTACGATGGCCTTTAAGTGCTTTGATGCCATTACTGCCCCCATACCGCATCGCCCAAACAAGTGACCCTTATTATGAACGATGCTGGCAAACAGCACTCCATTTTCGGCAGCAGGACCAATACAAGCAACCTGAACCTTCTTTCTCCCGTTGTCGTATTTGGCGGTTAGGGTGTCGGTGACTTCATAAGTTCCTTTGCCCCAGAGGTCAGAAGCAGGGACGATTTCCACCTGGTTGTCTTCTATTCGGAGATAAACCGGCTGCTGCGCTTTTCCGGTAATGTAAAGAACGTCAAAGCCGGCAAACTTCAGCTCGGCTCCAAAGAACCCGCCCACGTTAGCCTCTCCCCATATGCCGGTATAGGGAGAAATAGCGCTAACTGTAGACCTTCCCGTGGAAGGGAGGCCGGTCCCGGTTAAAGGACCAGTTGCAAAGACCAACGGGTTTTCAGGACTAAGAGGATCCAGAGTGGCAATGGCAGCTCCTAACCGATCCAGAATTAGCTTGGCGGCCAAACCGCTGCCCCCTACAAAATCGCGAGCCAACTGTTCGTCGAGCGAGGTAGTGCTGATCTTTCCGCTGGTAAGATCAACCTCGAGAATCTTTTCCATATACCCCTTCATGCCCTGTCCTCCTTTAGAGGGCAATTTTTCCAACTCAGCTTGCCAAATCGGCCCGACCCATTTCCAGAAGGAAATCCTTGTAAGCTTGGTACGCGGGCTTGAGGGCAGGGAGGAGTTTAAGGGCTTTATTGATGGCACCCTTAGCTACAAGCTGGCGGCGTGCTAAAGCGGCCGTCAGATTGAGCTCCCCCAACCAGAATTTATGCCCGATATCTGCTTTCCCGGAGAAAGTGACTTCTGGCTCGGGGCCTTCGCTGCCAAAGTAAACATTAAAGTAGTAGCCGGGATCGGGGTTCTTGGAATCAACGGTGATGATAATCTCCGGATCAGTATAGTGAAATTGCACCACCAGGGATCCGTCCTTAATTTTGGGGCCCACTTCTGGGTGCTGACGATTCTGGACAAAAAACTCACCCAGTATTTGCCTAATTTCCTCCGAGTCCTTAAACAATGGCATAACAATACCTCCTTGAAGATGATAGGCTAAGGGGTAGGCGCTAGGCAAACTTTTGATCCAGAGCCCCCTCATAAGCCTGTTGCATCAACTGCTGCAAGTCTTCCAATTCGGCAGGACGGGGATTAGTCACCATGGCACCGTCGGTAAGGGCAACCTCGGCAATGATGTGAATCGCTTCTTGGGGCACGCCAGCGTCCTTCAAATTGGTTGGTAATCCGCAATCTTTGGCCAATCTCCAGACTTTTTCTATTGCTTTCCAACCAGCTTCTTCGCCGGACAAACCACGCACGTCAATACCCATGGCCTGGGCAATATCCCGATAGCGTTCTGGGCTCACCTCTAGATTGAACTCCATACCATAAGGCAACATAATGGAACAGCCAAGGCCGTGGTGGAGCCCGTGCACCCCACCGGCTGCGTGGGCGGAGGCATGGACCACGCCTACGAGGGGGTAGGTAAAGGATGCCCCGGCAATACAAGCTCCAACCTGCATCTGGTAGCGAGCCTCCAGATCTTGGCCATTGTGCGTGGCTGCCGGCAAGTGCTGGCAGATGATCTTAATGGCGTGCAGAGCCAATCCATCGGAAAATGGGTCGGCATTGGTAGACAAATAGGCTTCCACCGCATGGGTCAAGGCATCCATCCCGGTAGCGGCAGTCAATCGTGGCGACATGCTCAAGGTAAGTTCCGGTATCAAGATAGAAAGATTGGGCGTAAGAAAGGGACTTGGGTAAGAGAGTTTCAGGTTTTGAGCTCGATCCTTAATGACTGCTACACCAGTTACTTCGCTCCCAGTACCCGAAGTGGTGGGGATAGCTACCAGTTTTAAGGCTAACGGAGCAGCAACAACTCCAGCACCTTGGTGATCAAGTATGTTTCCACCCAAGGTATAAACGATGTTGATGCCCTTGGCAGTATCCATGCTGCTACCGCCACCGATGGCTAGTAAGAAATCGACTCCATGTTCTCGCGCCAGTTCGGCTCCTTTTTGGACTATTTCCGTATCGGAATCTGGCGGAACTTCATCAAATACGTAGGCTATTTCCAGGGATGAACTCCCAAGTGCGTCCAGTACTCTTCTTACTACTCCTGCCTCCTGCAATACCTTATCGGTCACTACCATTCCCTTGGTCACGCCAAGCGCCTCGATCTCTGCAGCCATTGAATCGAGGAGGCCTCTTCCGGCAATAACTCGCGAGGGAAGCGAAAACTCAAAGTAGTCGGGAAGCATCATGCCCACCTCCATTTCCCTTTGTCCAACACTGTTTAATGCGACATCGGTATTCTCCTATTGCCTTGCCGAATGACCACCCCCTATCCACCGTCCAATTTCCGGCTATCATCATGGCCGACCAAGCTATAGCCCCCACACCAACCCGATTACGACCAAAGCCATAACGATGATTGCTACCAAGCCTTTAACTAACGTGCCTATAAACAGATAACCTCGCCTGCGCTTACTATCAAAAACGATTTGCAGGATGGCCATAACCACTGTATATAGGCCCTCCTTATTGGCCCATTGCCATAGCCGAGCTAACAGGAAATCGGGATAGAGAGCCAAGGCTCCTCTTTTTAGGAGATGCCAAAGCTTGCGGACACGGCGTAAGAGCCCAAAGACCTTGAAAATAGAATTAGCCTGTCCGCTGAGCACCAAGGCTAAGAGCTCCTCTACCAATTGCTTTTGAATGCCAACTGAGTAGTTGATCCAGCCTACCTGGTTCCACATTTGGAATCGCGCCCGGTGCAAGCGTTCCTTGATGTCGTCGAAGTTTTCGCTCATTCTGGAAAAAGTAGCCTGGAGTTCGCTGACAGGATAGGAGACTACCCGTTTGAGATCGCTGTTCAACCAGTCGATTACCACTGCTGCCAAAGGGCGATCGCGGTCTAGGAGAAATACGGCATTCTGGGTATGATAACCCATGAGGATTGGAAGCGTCCTGTGGGTAAGGCGAGGCAAAAACCAGTGGGATAAGCGGTGGATGCCGTAGGGCACACCCAGTAACCTGGCTCCAATGGCTACCCAACTCTTTAAAGGAAGAGGGACTGGCCAAATTGCCCACTGGCGGCCGTAATTCCTTACTAGCCGCAAAATTTCTTGAAAAGAAGTTTCCGATACAATGAGGTTATTGCGAGGCAAGGGGCGGTTGACCAAATCGTACAGAATAGGCCGAAGAGCACGGTAATCGACTGTCAAAGTATACTTGGCTCTAGTTTTATGTCCCAAGTACTTGGCCAGGGCCGGCAAGGACATATGCTGGCGGCCTCGGGTCACATCAAAGGAAAGCAGGAGGTTCCTACAATCAGGGCCTCCGAGATCGATAGCTACCACATAGTCATCAGAACGAAGACCTATGACCAAGCGCTCTTCTGCACTCTCGGGGATAATTAAAGTGGGATCTTGCTGAGGATTGGTCATAAAATCTTCGATCCTTACATCCAGAATCTTGGTCATCAGCTCCTCTAAGCGCGCGAACACAGGGGGTGTGGGCGTAAACTTGATCCATTGGTGAAGATATATCTTCTGGATGGCCTGAAAGGCCCCAATAAGGTAATCGCCAAGATTATTGCTGTTTTCGTATTTATCCCATACTTCTTTAAAGGCAGCAAAGAAATTAAGGTTGGCCACTTTCACCCAGTTGACTGGCTGCCGATATAGCTCTTTCATTTTCTGGTCGAGGAAGGGACGCAGCCTTTCCCACTGCCTCCCAATGATCCAACCTTCTACCTCTTTAAGCCAGGGCTCGGTCGGGTCAATATCCACAAGCTCAACATAATTATTAAAGCGGGTATTCTCAAAGTAGGCCTTCAAAATCGTTTCGCCTTTGGCGTCCATGATTATGGTAAATAGGTTGGCCGGATCAAACACCAGGAGTCCAAGGGTATCCCTCAGGAGGTAAAAGGCGGAGCGGTAATCGACTTTAAAGGGAGTTAGGGCAATCTGTACGGTAGCTTCGTCGGCGCTGAGGGCTTCCCCTTCCAGAATCCTCCGGCCAACGTTAACCATTTGCACCCAGGGGACCTTGCAGTATTGTCGGGCCCAGCTGATGATTTCCTCTTGGTCATACTCCTTTACCTCACACAGCCGAGGCGAATAGCTGACTGGAGGGTATTCAACTTCCAGGGATTCCCGCATCCCTTCAACCTTTTGCAGATTAGTAAACTCGTCAATGGGAATAACCTTCGGGCTAGCTGTAAGGCCCATTACCGAATACCTCCCTTGGCCCGCAGGGCTCTAGATGTCGGGTCGGCTACATAGGCCGGCTGGCTGGTGATGTTACGGGCTACTTCGGGGCGGGCTTTACCTTTCATGCTTTCATTGGCAGCATAAATGTAGGTAGCGGGTTTGGATTCGGCAATCTCTTTGGCAAAGCGCTCGGCAAATTTTCGGTCCCAGTGCCAGCGGCGGGGTTGCTTCTCTGGCGGAACGCCGGTGCCGAAGTTAAAGTTGGCAGAAGGTTCTTCAAAAGCTCCAACTGACCCGCCAGCCATAAGTACCATGGGGGCATAGCCCTTGGTAAGATTCTTGAGCTCATGCACCCATACTAAGCCCAAAGGGCAACATCCTATAACATCAACGTACCCGCGCCGAGGATTAAACCACGGGCCGACTTTCTTAGGTTTCTGGCGGTAGCTATAATGCCAAGTTGTATAGATGGCGCAGTCGCCAAAAGCCACAACGAATTTGTCTTCAGGTGGTGGAGGTGGGTACATGCCAACCAAGATGTATACATCACCAAATTCTTGGTGGTCTTTGGCATAAATGATATTGGACACATCGATGGCATAACGAAGGGGCATTTGGCATCCACCCTTGCATACGTCGCCCCGTAAAATGGTGAGTCCGGGAGGGCAATTGATTACTGGGTCAGAAACAGCTCGAGCAAAGGGCCGCCGGTGCTCAGCCAAAGGCTCACCTACGATTTCAATTTGGTTTATATCGCCTACGCCTAGCCCACGCTCGTGAGCGAGCCGGGTCAGGGGGCCCTCCAGATTATCTAATCCCATTAATGCTTCAACCACCGCATCGCAAGCTACTACATCGCTACTGGCTACAATCAGTTTCATGGTGACAATAGAACCGAATGCCGGCCCTTGGCCTTCCATGGCCTCGTACATATCGGTGACGCATAGGTCGGGCTTTTTAGTAGCCAGGATATCAACGAATTTGTCCCATAGGCTTGATCCACTTTCTGGCCGGGTTCGGTGGTGCCGGGCTTTGTCCTCATCAGGCAGAATACCATGGCTGTTCTTAATTCCTAGCGTAGTTAGGGTCGACTCGTGAGTTTTGGCAACTGGTACCGTAATCCAAACATCAGCTTCCATGAGCTTGCGGGGCAGGTGCATATCCTGTAGACAGTAATTGTCTGGCTTGGCGACGTAAACCCATTCGCCTTCATCAAAGAAATGAACTTGGGCGCCAAGATCCTCGATGGCGCGAGTATAACCGGCGTATTCAAAGTGCACTCGCGGAGACATACCACAAACGGAATTCTCGGCCACGGTAATCTCTCCGGCGCCGGCTTCCTGGCAAAGCAGGATCAATCCTTTGATTACATCGATATGGGTAACGGTGGGGGTTCCCATGGCTGTCATAACATTGGGCTTGATCAGTACCTTGTAGCCCGGCTTTACCCACTGCTCTATGCCGCCTAAATACTGAAACGCAGTTCTTACAGCTTGAACCCGGTCCTTGCCGGTGGCTATTGCTACCTTACTTCCCACAGGGTACCTGCCCCCTTCAGAAGAAATGGTTGGGCAACGAAGCCATCTTACGGATATCTCTTCTAAGCTGGTGCAGTGTACAGAATGCTGGCCCAAAAAGGTATATTCGCCAAGCAGTCAAGTAATCCTTCCAGAAAAGCTAAAAAATTTGGTTTGTACAACATAACTCGACTGGGCGGAGGATGTGAGTGAGCATAATAAAATATAACTAGAAGCTTTAAGATACTATAAAGATTCTGTGCCAATGCTCCGAAATAACAGATAAAGAGGAGGGGCAAAATAATTAATTGAGAATATTCTGGAAGATAAAAGGAAAAGAGAGGATCATACTGATTTCTGCTGAGGGTAGTTGACGAACTATTATGACTGCAACTATAATATTTTTAAGACAAGCAACGGTTTAGTGTATTATAGCAATCTTACTTTAAAAACTTAATAATAAAAACCTTTGCGGGTTATATGGAGGCTTTGAAGTGCAGTCCAAGATTGGGCACTGGGACTGTGCGGAGCGAGTAGTGCAACCGGCCATAGCCAATATGGCCGGTTTTTTTATAGGCCAAGGAGCATAAAGTCTGCGGGAGGGGGACCAGTTGCAATGAAGATGGGAAGAGGAATCAACCGCCTTAGTAAAGTGTTTACAGTGATACTTCTGATGACCTTCCTATTAACAGCAGCTGGAGCTGTGGCTCTTGGCCATGTTTCTGCTGAAAAACCTCTTTTTGGGGCAGTACTGATCGGTATACCTGAAGGGGGGATCATAGGGGCCAACACTGATGCCGCGTACAATGTGCGTACCCAGGTGATAGTTGAGCAGCCAAGAGATGGGCAAAAGTTCGTTGCTTCTCAACTGACTTTCCCAGACGGGAAGCCGCCGGTGATAGTTGCAGGCGTAAATCAGGCCGGCGTAGCCTTTGCCTGGGCTGATGTGCCCATACGTGACCCCCAGGTAGCGGAGATGCATATCGGACCTGAGGATATAGGCAAATTCATACTTACTTACAGCTTGTCGGTCAGTGACGTTTTCAACCTTTTGGACAGTGCTCCGCGAGGATTTGCTGGTGAAGTACTGGTAAGTGATAGCTCCAAGGATGTGCTTCTCCTAGAAGTAACACCAAAGCATTTGGCCATCGCTCGGTACATCGATGGCGAGGACAACCAACCCCAAGAGTGGGTAGCAGCAGTCAATGCTTTCATTACCCCTGATTTGGCTAGTCAGCAGTCTCTAGGATCGGGCGTAGCTACT